>CBDUYZ010000306.1:0-3406 GCA_965371575.1 uncultured bacterium | reverse complement strand
GGAGGTCGGCGATCTCCCGGTCCTTGTCCTTGGCCTGACGTCTCAGGCGTCTGATCTCACTGTGGAACTTGAACTCCCGGAAGGCGGCCAGTATGAAGCTGGTGCCGAAGCCCAGCAGGAAGCTGATGACCACGATCCAGTAGATGGAAATACCCAGATAGGACTTGCCGAAAAAATTGATGTCGACGCTCTGGCCGCTGTTGGTGATGAAGAAATAGACCAGCGCGAACAGCAGAACCAGAAAGAGAATTCCCTTGAAGACCCACACGGTATTACCTCTTTCTTCCCGGCCCTGTCGGGAAGGGATCAGGGCAAAAGTTCGCCCAGGAAGGTGGTGTTGGCACAGCCGGTGATCCGCACCTTGACCTGCTGACCGATTTCCAGCTCTGCGTCGTGCAGCACGACCTTGCGGTTGTTTGTCGTGCGCAGGCGCCAGCTGCCCGCCGGCCGCCGCGCCTCGGCCTCGGCGACGAGCGTCCAAACCTCGCCGACCTTGCCGGCTGCTTCCGCGACCCAGGTATCTTCCTGGACTTTGATGAGTTCAGCAAGCCGCCTTTTCTTCTCCTGCACCGGAATGTCATCTCTCAACCGGGCGGCCGGCACGCCGGGCCGCTCAGAATACTTGAAGGAGAAAAGCTGATCGTACTTTACCCGGCGGACGACCTCAAGGGTATCCTGGAAATCGGATTCCGTTTCGCCGGGGAAACCCACGATAATATCGGAGGAGAAGGTGACGTCGGGTATGGCCCGGCGGGCGTAATCCACCATGGAAAGGTATTCAGCGCTTGTGTAGAGACGCTTCATGCGGCGCAGAACCCGATCGCTTCCACTCTGGATGGGCAGATGCAGCCAGGGGCAGACCTTGTCGAGGTGGCCGATGGTGTCCATCAGGTGGGGATGCATGTCCTTGGGATGGCCGGTGAGGAAACGGATGCGCTGCAACCCATGCACCTGGGCCACCAGTTCCACCAGGCTCGCGAAATCGAGCTCATCACCCCACCGATAAGCAGTCACGTTCTGGCCGAGAAGGGTGACTTCCTGGCCGCCCGCGGCGACGATCTCCCGGATTTCGGCGAGGATGGTGTCGGGCGCCTTCTCGCACTGCGGCCCCCGCGTGTAGGGCACGATGCAATAGGTGCACTTGTAGTCGCAACCCTTGTGGATGGTCACCAGGTGGCTGTTGTTGGTGGGATACAAGGCAGGTGGAGCCACGTAATGGGCGTCGTTGCGATGACCGGTCCGTATGCGCAGAGGCTCCGGAACTTGGCCCTCACCGGTGACGGTCAATTCGCGCAGGAGGCCCGGCAAGGTGTCGTAGCTGTCCACGCCGACCACCAGATCTACTCGGCGTGGGCCCTTGCGCAGATCATTGCCCAACCGCTCGGCCATGCAGCCGCAGATCCCAATCACCGGCTGGGGCAGGCCGGCCTTTTTCCGCCGGTGGCGCAGCTCCCCCACTCGGCTGATCACCTTGTGCTCGGCCTGGCCACGCACGCTGCAGGTGTTCAGCAGGATGACGTCCGCTTCCAGGTCCTTCTCACCGAGGCGGAACCCTTTACTTTGCAGCAGGCCGCTGATGGCTTGGCTGTCATAGACATTCATCTGACAGCCGAAGGTCTCGATGTAGACTACGGGCCCCGCGGCGGCCTCGGGGTCTGTCCCGGTCAGAGCGGGCAACCCGTCCTGGAAGGTGGCCACTTCAGGCCTCCTTCCCGCTGGCGGCTGATCCGGGGATCCCGTGCACGGAAGCGAACAGACGTCCGCTGGAGAATTCGTCGATCCGCACGTTCACCAGGGATCCCGGCATGATGTGCCCGGACGGGTCTTCAGGGACCATGACGGTCAGGTAGTTGTCCGTGGTGGCCTGGCGCCAGCCGGGAATCCCGCTTTCGCCCTCGACGACGGCCTCACGACTCGTTCCCACCAGCGACCGGCAGAATTCCGCTTTCTTGTGCTCGGCGAACTCCCGCAAGACCGCGCTGCGCCGCGCAATGATCTCAGGGGGGACCTGTCCGGGCATGTCGGCAGCGGCCGTGCCGGGACGCCGGGAAAAACGAAAAACGTGGAGATAGCTGAAGGGGAGCTTTTCCACCATGCGGTACGTGTCATCGAACTCTGCGTCCGTTTCACCGGGAAAACCGACGATGATGTCCGCCCCGATGCCGAAATGTGAACCGGTGGCCGCGACATCCCTCATGGCCTGCCAGGCCCGGTCACTCCGGTAGGGACGCTTCATCCGCGCGAGCACGCCGTCGCTTCCGCTCTGCAGGGAGATGTGCAGGTGGGGGCGCAAGCGGTCGTTGGCGGCGAACATCTCCAGCAGGCAGGGCGTCACCTCGTTGGGATGGATGCTGCTCAGGCGTATGCGCAGCCCGGGAATTTCCTTCAGGCAGATTTGCAGGAGTTCGGGCAGGGTGACCTGCGGCTGCAGATCCAGCCCGTAACCTCCCAGATGGATGCCGGCCAGGATCGTTTCGGGATATCCGGTCTCGACCAGCAGTCTGAGCTGGGCCAGGACATCCTGCACGGGGCGGCTGCGACCCGGACCGCGTGCCCGCCAGATCAGGCAATAGGTGCAGCGGAGATCGCAGCCGTCCTGGATCTTCACGAAGGCGCGGCTGCGTCCGGAAAAGCTGTCGATCAGAGGGGAATCGAATTCCGGGTTTTCCGGGAATCCCTCCACCTTCATGGTCAGGATTTCATCTCCCAGCACGGTCGGCAGCCAAGTGGCGACGTCTTCCTTCGCGGTGTTGCCGACGATGCCGTCTATTTCCGGGACGGCCGCCAGAGCTTCAGGCTGCGTCTGGGCATAACAGCCGGCTACCACAACCTTGCTGGACGGATGCCGTCGTTTGACCTGTCGAGCAAGTCGGCGGCATTCCTGGTCCGCCTTGGCGGTGACGGTGCAGCTGTTCAGAACATAGAGATGGGCGGGGTCGTGCCAATCCACCACGTCAATGTCGTAGACGCCGGCCATGGATTTCTTGATGCCCTCGGTGTCGTATTGGTTGAGGCGGCAACCCAGAGTCCAGAAGGCGACACGTAGCGGCGTGCCGTTCCCGGAGGCGGCCGGTTTCACCGCGGTCAGGGGCTGGATGTCCTGCAGTTCGCTCATATCGGCTCCATGTTCGGACACGGCCGCGCTGCGGAAAAAATGAGGGACGGAGGCCACGCCCCCGCCCCTCTCACAGGCGGATCAGAACCGGAATCCGTGTCCGGTGCTGATTACTTGTCCTTTTCGACATCCTCGTCTTCGTTGTCGCTTTCCTCAGGCTCGACTTCCTCGGCCTCGACCGACGCGGTTGCCTCGACTTCCTCGGTTTCGAGATCAGGCGCCGTGTCCTGTGCGGGTTCCTCGGCCTCGACCGACGCGGTTGCCTCGACTTCCTCGGTCTCGAGATCAGGC
>CBDUYZ010000305.1:0-3425 GCA_965371575.1 uncultured bacterium | reverse complement strand
GTAACACCCCCCCCCCGTTGCGCACCGGCACCGCGTCGTCGGCTCCCCCCAACTCCCCCCGACCCGCGCGCCCACCGCGACCAGATCCAGTTTTACAACAGCCTGCTAGCAGGCAAGCCCGGGGGAATTTTCCCTCATGTTTTGAATATAAATCGCCGCATTTGCTGGCGTTTGGGAAAGCCCGGCTATACCTTTCCCAATTACAGTCAATGACGCGGCTCGGGGGTGATTTTCCGGCCCCGAGCCACCCCGCCCGGCCATTTTTCTCGGTCGGGATTGGCCATTTACCCGAGTCCCTCACCCACCATGCTGCGGACAGCCCCGGAGGTGGCGGGAACGAGGACGAGGAGGCGACCCGAACGTCATGTCTTCCGAACTCATCAGACAAGACGATGTCACCATCCGCTTTGTCGGCGATTCCGGCGACGGGATGCAGCTGACAGGTACGCAGTTCACAGAGACCACCGCCAAGGTGGGGAACGACCTGGCCACCTTTCCCGATTTTCCCTCGGAGATCCGCGCCCCGGCGGGCACACGGGCCGGGGTTTCGGGTTACCAGATCCATTTCAGTTCCCACGATATCTACACCCCGGGCGACGCCCCGAGCGTGTTGGTGGCCATGAACCCGGCTGCCCTGATCACCAACTACAAGGACCTTCAGCCCGGCGGGATCATCCTGGCCAACACCGGTGCCTTCACCGACCGGGATCTGAAGAAAGCCGAACTGGACAGCAACCCACTGACCGACGGCACCTTGTCCGGTTTCAGGGTCATCGAAGAGGACATAAATCAGCGTACCATCGAAGCTCTTGAGGGAACCTCCCTGGGGAAAAAGGATGTCCTTCGCTGCAAGAACTTCTACACCCTGGGCATGATGTACTGGCTGTTCAGCCGACCGATCGAGCCGACGCTCGAATGGCTCAAAGAGAAATTCGCCAAGAAACCCGAGCTGGTGGACGCGAACAGCCGCGCCCTGAAGGCCGGTTACAACTACGGCGAGCTGTTGCGCCTGTTCCAGGGTCGTTACAAGGTGCCCAAGGTCGAAAACGTGGCGCCGGGCAATTACCGGAACGTCATGGGCAACGAGGCCCTGGCCATAGGTCTGGTGGCGGGCGCCGAGATGGCGGGCTTGAAGACATTCCTGGGCTCGTATCCCATCACGCCGGCCACGGACATCCTGCAGCATATGTCGCTGATGAAGAATTACGACGTGATCACCTGCCAGATGGAGGATGAGATCGCCGGTGTCTGCACCGCTATCGGCGCGTCTTTCGCCGGCCGGTTGGGCATGACGACGACCAGCGGACCGGGCCTGGCGCTCAAGACCGAGGCCATCGGCCTGGCCGTCATCACCGAATTGCCGCTGGTGGTGGTGAACGTGCAGCGCGCGGGTCCTTCCACCGGTCTGCCGACCAAGGTGGAGCAAGCCGACCTGCTGCAGAGCATGTTCGGCCGCAACAGCGAGGCTCCCCTGCCGGTGCTGTCCTGCGCCTGCCCTGCGGACGCTTTCGATTGCGCCGTGGAAGCCTGCCGGATCGCCACGCAGTACATGACCCCGGTGATCCTGCTGAGTGACAACTACATCGCCAACGGCGCCGAGCCCTGGAAACTGCCGGACATGGACACCCTGCAAAGGTTCCCGGTCCAGTTCGTGACCGATCCCGAGGGTTTTTCTCCCTACAAACGGGACGCCAAGCTGGCCCGTGGCTGGGCGAGGGCCGGGACGCCGGGTCTGGCGCACCGGATCGGCGGGCTGGAAAAGGACAGCGATACGGGCAAGGTCAGCCACGACCCGGACAACCACCAGGTCATGGTCGACCTGCGCCAGCAGAAGATCGACGGCGTCGCAGACACTATTCCTTCCCCGCCGCTCAACGGCCCGGATTCGGGCGACCTGCTGGTCGTGGCCTGGGGCTCGACCTACGGCGCAGCCCGTGCCGCCGTGGAAAGGATGCAGAGGGAGGGCGTGGCCGCCACGCACATGCACATGCGCCACCTGCGACCCTTCCCTCACGGCCTGGCGGATATTTTCCGGAAATTCAAGCGGATCATCGTGCCCGAACTCAATATGGGGCAACTGGCCTTCGTGCTGCAGGCCGAATATCCCGAATTCCGGTTCGAGAAGTACAACAAGGTCAAGGGCAAGCCCTTCCAGGCGCGGGAACTCAAGGCCTATTTTGAAAAATTGCTGGAGGAGAAGTCATGAGCGAAATCAAGCAGTTGAAAGCCAAAGACTTCAAGTCCGACCAGGAAGTACGCTGGTGCCCGGGTTGCGGTGACTACTCGATCATCAGCAGCCTCCAGTCGGTTTTCGCGGAGCTCGGCCGGGACAAGGACAAGTTGGTCATGGTGTCGGGCATCGGTTGCTCCAGCCGGTTTCCCTATTACATGGACACCTACGGCTTCCACGGCATCCACGGCCGGGCCAACGCCATCGCCACGGGCGTCAAGGTCGCCAACCCGGACCTGGAGACCTGGGTGATCACCGGTGACGGCGACGGCTTGTCCATCGGCGGCAACCACATGATTCACTCGCTGCGGCGCAACGTGGATCTGAAGATCATCCTGTTCAACAACGAGATCTATGGCTTGACCAAGGGCCAGTATTCGCCCACCACGCCGCGGGGCCAGAAGACCAAGACCTCTCCATTCGGTTCGGTCGACGCCCCCTTCAACCCCATGCAGCTGGCGCTGGGCGCCGGGGCGACCTTCGCGGCCCGGACGCTCGACGTGCGGCCCAAGCACATGAAGGCAGTCCTCAAGGCCGCCGCGGAACACAAGGGAACGGCGTTCGTGGAGGTTTGGCAGAACTGCGTGATCTTCAACGACGGGGCCTTCAAGAAGTGGAGCGAGAAGAAGGTCCGCGACGACCAGACGGTTGACCTGATCGCCGGCCAACCGATGATTTTCGGCGCCGAAAGGGAAAAGGGTCTGCGGGCCGCAGGATGCCAGATCCAGGTGGTTTCCGCCGATGAGGCCTCCATCTGGGATCCCACGGTCGAATCGCCCGGTCCCGGGTTCCTCATGTCCCAGCTGGACAAGGATCCGTCCATGCCGCGGCCCTTCGGGATTTTCCGGCAGGTGCAGGCGCCCACACTGGATGAACTGGTCCATGAGCAGATAACCGAAGTCACTGAGAAACAGGGCGCGGGCGACCTCAGGGATCTGATCTACACGCCCGATTCCTGGGAAGTGAAGTAGGGCCGAGCAGGCTGTTGAAAAACTGGGCTCGGCATCGCGTCGTCATTTTCCCGGTTACATGTGAAGAGGCGTCCCCGGGGGGCGCCTCTTTCCGTTGGTGCGCCCGGCAGGGCGCACGCTCTTGGAGGTGCAAGTCCTCTACAGACCCGACAGGGGGAACTGTTAGCTGAACGGCAAGGGCTGCCACCGCGAGGTGGGGTCTGAAGGAAGCCGCAGGCAAAGCA
>CBDUYZ010000304.1:0-3440 GCA_965371575.1 uncultured bacterium | reverse complement strand
GGAAATCGTCCCGAAGACCCGGATCATGCCGAGTACCGTGCCAAGTAGACCCAGCAGGGGTGAAACAGCGGCCACCGTCTCCAGAACCCCCAGTCGGCGCGTCAACCGTGTGGCCTCCTGGCGTCCGGTTTCCTCCAGCACATCCCGAATGATCGTCCAGTCGTTGTTCGCCTGGTCCAGGCCCGCTTTCACGAGGTTGGCGAAGGGGCCCGGTCGACGCTCACAGATGGCGTAGGCCACGGACAGATCCTTGCTGGCGGACAGGGTCATGACCGCCTCGGCGATCTCCGGCACTATGGTCCGTCCCTGCCTCAGCACGTAGACCCGTTCGATGAGCACGGCCATTCCCACCAGCGAAGCCAGCAAAATGGGGATCATCATGTAGCGTCCGGCAAGTATCATTTCCCACATCTGGGGTCAAACCTCCATCGTGTCGAATAAGCGGGGGATGCTCTCCCCTGCGGGGTGCTTTTTCATACTCAACGCCGGAACGCAGGATAGTGCAGGGCGAGGGTGATCACAAGATTCTCTTCCGGAAAATGATCGGGCAGAGGCCAGTAGGGGGCAAACGCCTTCAAGGCCGCTTCGGACGCGTCGTGCAGGGATTCATGCCCCTCGGTCTCCAGGACATCCATGGCTTGGACTCTGCCGTCCCTGCGGATGACCAGTTTGATCACCGTCAATCCGCTGATCACCCCGAGCCGGTAGGCGTAGGGCGCCATCCAGTGTCGGTAGAGTTCGTTCTGGAACCGGTGCATCCAGGGACCATAGTCCCACTCGTATGTGTTCAGGCTGAAGTCGCCGTCGATGGCCACCCCTGCCTGAACCTTGCCCCGGGCCACCTGGTTGAAATCGAAGCCGCGGTCGCCCACGGTGCCTTCGTCGCCCTCCTTGAGGATCGTAGGAGCCTCGCCGCCCCACCAGTCATCCAGTTCAGGCTTCTTCTCGTCCTGCTCGTCGGCCTGTTCACCCTGGTCGGCTCCGCCGGTTTCGGAATCTTCACGGGGCAGGACCCATTCACCGGTCGGATCGAGATCCTCACCGTCGACCTTTTCCTGTTCCGGGCCCGCTTCCCCCGTTTCCTGGGGACTGGTGGCCGATTCCGTTTCAGGCAGTGGCTGCTGAGCCTGTTCGGCCCCTTCGGCCCCGACCTGTTCATCCTTATCGATCTGGACCTGGTCCGCCACCCAATCCTCGTCCGCAGAGGGCGTGTTGGAATCGCCACCCATCTTGTTATCCGCGGCGATGGAATGATGCAGGGCCAGATAGTCGGGATCCTCGGGCGGTGTTTCGCTGGCCTGGCGATCGGGAACCGCGGTGTAGGCCTTGGGCATCTCGCCGGAGGGGTCCGCGGCCGGTTCATCAGGTATCAGAAACAGTTCGACTTCCCTTTCCAGGTCGTCGGCCAGGGCGTGATCCACCGTGGGAGTCAGGGGGATGCGCCACGTCGCCGCTGCCAGCACCAGGTGCAGCAACAACGACAAGATGAAAGCTCCCTTAATGATCCTATCTTCTTGCACCGATAATCCCTGTCCCAAAATTTCCGACGACAGGCCGCAGTAAGTGATGCTGCACACTACGCTCCCAGCGCTGAAGCGATGACATGTCATCACATTGACGGGATTGCGAAGCGATGGCTGCTCGCTACGCTCCCAACGCTGAAGCGGTGACAATAATCCGGGTTAGCACACAAAATGTACCCCGTGCCGGTCTCAATTGCCAACCCGGGTTGACGAATACCACGTACTGACCCATGCTACCCTTGCCGGCTAACAGATCGCCGCAGATGGGATCACACCATGGATAATGCCCGGACATTGCTGGAATCCCTGCCTCTGGACCTGCAATCACAGGTCAGGCAGTCGGTTCCCCTGAAATCGCTGACAACCCTGCAGGTGGGAGGTCCGGCCGCCCTTGTGTGCCCGGTACGTAACCCCGAACAGGCCCTCAGGTTCCAGGCCTTGGCCCTGGACCGGCAAATACCCCTCTTCATCCTTGGCGGGGGCAGCAATGTTCTGGCGGACGACCGCGGTTTTCGGGGCCTGATCCTGCATGTGACCGCGGGAAACCTGGACCGCAAGGGAGAGACAATCCGCGCGGGCGCGGGGATTTCATTCGACGACCTCATCGAACGCACGCTGGACATGGGACTAACCGGCCTTGAATTCGCTTCCGGCATCCCCGGTACCCTCGGCGGGGCCCTGGTCGGCAACGCGGGCTGTTACGGCCATGAAATCGGCGAATTCCTGATCGAGGCCCTCCTGCTGCGCCCCGACGGCCGGCTGGAAACAGTCGGACCAGAGGAATTCGGGTTCCGCTACCGGGAAACTGACCTCAGGGAAACCGGGACCGTGATCCTGGAAGCGGTGCTGCGGTTTCAGCGGGGCGACCTGGATCAGGCGACGAACCTGCGACGGGCAAAGATTCTCGACCGCCGGGCCAAACACCCGGTGGATACACCCAGCGCCGGCAGCTGGTTCCGCAACCTTCCTCCCGCTGAACCGGGGGGCCGCCGCAGGGCCGCCGGCATCCTGCTGGAGCAGGCCGGAGCCAAGGGCATGAGCGAAGGCGACGCCCGCATCTTCGCCAAGCACGCCAACATGATCATCAACGCCGGTCGTGCCACGAGCGCCAATGTCCTGAAGCTCGCCGCACGTATGAAAACGGCGGTGCAGGAAAAATTCGGGGTCAGCCTGGTGGAAGAGGTCAGATATCTTGAACCCTGACTTACTTGATCAGCATGATCTTGTGGAGCAGGATGTTCTCGGGCGTGCTGATCCGCAGCAAGTAGACCCCCGCTCCGACCGACCGGCCCGCTTTCCTGCCGTCCCACTGCAGGACATGGTCCCCGGCCTCGATCCAGCCGTCGGCCAGGACCGTGACCCGCCGTCCGGCCAGATCGTAGATACCCGCCTGCACCAGTGAGTCACGGCTGAGCACGAACCTGGCATTGACCAGAGGATTGAAAGGGTTGGGCCAGGGTTCCCGAGCCCAGGCCACCAGGGGCACATCCTCTTCAGCTGCCTCCGGACACAGGTTCGCCAGCGAAAAATCCAGTGTTTCCAACTGGTCGCCTTCCCCCACCGTCAGGCGCAGGAAACCCTCCCGGGTAGATCCGTCCAACTCCCGACGACCCACGGTCAGGATCCAGGTTCCGCTGTCGTATTCCATGTCGCCCAACGCGGCTTGGCCCGAAACGGCCAGGGGAATCCACTGCCCCTCCGCACCGAAATCGACCTGCCAGGGCCCGGGCCGGTCAGGCTGAATCCTGACTTCCAGGAACCGCGGGCCGCACGAGACGGACAAGGCCCTGGGTTCTACCGCCACCGGTTCCTGTTCGGTGTTGAGCAGGATCAGCCCCAGCAACGGGGAGCGGTTCAGGGTCAGGATGTCCGGCACATCGTCGAGGTTGAAGTCCTCCACGTCGAATAGCATCACGT
>CBDUYZ010000303.1:0-3446 GCA_965371575.1 uncultured bacterium | reverse complement strand
CGCCCAGGGTGGCGTAGCTGGCGGTCACCCCGCCGGTGGTGGGATTGGTCAGGATCGAAATGAAGGGAATACTTTCCTTGCGTAACCGGGCCAGCACGGCGCTGGTCTTGGCCATCTGCATCAGGGACAGCAGGGATTCCTGCATCCGGGCGCCGCCGCTGCGGCTCAGGATGACGGCCGCTTCCCGGTAGCGCAGGGAATCCAGCAGGGCCCGGGCGCGCTTTTCACCCACGACAGATCCCATGCAGCCGCCCATGAAGGAAAAATCCATGATGGAAGCGGACACGGGAATGTGCCCGATCTGGGCTCGCCCGGTGATGACGGCATCCTCCTTGCCGGTCTTCTGCCGGGTGGCCTTGATGCGGTCCTTGTATCTTTTGGAGTCCTTGAAGTCGAGGGCATCCTTGCTGGTGATCCCGCTATGGGTCTCGGTCCACGTTCCCTCGTCGAAGAGAAGCCGTATGAACTGTTCCGTCGTGAAGGGCAGATGATGGCCGCAGGCGCCGCAGACCCAAAGGTTACGGTCCAGCTCACGGTGGTACAGGATCTCCGAACACTTGGGGCACTTGCGCCACAAATTGTCGGGGATGTCCTTCTTTTGGCTGGCCAGGGCCTTGATCCCCTTTGCGGCCTGCGTCAACCAGGACACGGCGACCTCCTCATGATATTCGGGCGGCGGCGAAAGCTATTCTCCCGCTAAACTAGTCCCTTTCGCCCACTACGAACAACCTTTTTCAGGCCTCCAGGAACCCGGACACCCGGTGGGTCATGATGACGGCATCCTCCCCATTGTTTGCATAGTAGCCCCGCCGCAGTCCCGTTGCTGCGAAACCGTGTCCTAGGTAGAAGGCTCTGGCCTCACGATTGCTTTCGCGGACCTCCAGGGTGATCTCGACCAACCCCATTCCCGACGCTTGTCCGGCTGCGGCCCGCAGCAGGGCCGTTCCCACCCCCCGGCGTCGAAAATCCGGATCCGCAGCGAGATTCACCACATGGAGTTGATCGACGATTTTCCAGGCCATCAGGTAGCCCACGACCTTCCCGGCGGCTTCGGCAACCAGGGGCAGACGTAACCTGTCGGAAACCAGTTCCTGCTCCAGGGCCTGCGGGGACCAGGGGTCGGTGAAGCTGCGGTTCTCCAACGCCACGACCTGAAGTAGATCCTCGGGCCGCGGTGTCCGCAGGGTGACGCCGGCCTCCGGGCCCGCCATCAGGAGGGCCTTTCGGAGCGGTGGGAACTCACGTCGTCACCGGGTACATCCGGCGTCAGGTCCAGTTTCATTTTGACCTCGGCATCGGAAACCCGCATGTACTCGGGCACCAGGGCGAAGGGATGGACGGTCGGCAGGCAGCCGGAGTTCATGGCCAGAGCCAACGACCGGGCGGTGGCCGGATGGGCGGACGACCAGCGCCTGAGCGCCGGTTGACCCCGGTTCGCCAATTCCGGGCGCAGACCCGCCCCCTGCCCCAGCAACAGTTCCGTTCCGTCTCCCCCGTAGACGGGCTGCTCAGGATCGCCCACCGCCTCCAGGACCCGGGTCCACCACTGGTCGGGGGATAGAGCGGCCGGTTCGGCCACGGACCTGACCCAGGATCCTTCTCGCCGGAAGACCCCCGCGAATACCTCGCAGCGTCTGGCGTCGAGCACAGGCACCGCCAATTCGGCCCCGGGGTGTTCGTCCAGCAGAGCGGCCGCCATGGCGGCCAGGGAGGTGACCCCCACCAGGTCGCAGCCCAGGCCCCAGGCAAGGCCTTTGGCGGTAGCTACACCAATCCGGATTCCCGTGAAGCTGCCCGGCCCGATCGTGACACCCACCGCGGCCAGGTCCTGTTTGGGGCGACCGGCCCTGACCAGCATGTCATTGATCATCGGCAGAAGAGCATCCGCGTAACTGCCCGACACGTTCAAGGGACGGTATTCCAGAACCTCGTCCCCATCCGCCAAGGCGAAGCGGCCCCATTTCGTGGACGTGTCGAAAGCCAGGCTAAGCAAAAGTCACTCCCCTGATGAGGGCGGGAAATCCCCGTCGGTGAACAGGTCGGCCCACGTGTCGGGTACCGCCGGGATTCCCCGCAGGTGCCAGATCCGGTCATCGCCCCCGGCACCCCGGGTCGCCAGAAGTTCCAGGCGGGTAACGTTCTTCCCCAATTCAGGCAGAAGCAGATCAGGCCATTCCACCACCGCCACCGCCATCCCGTCCCACACCTGTTCCAGGATGTCGGGTATGCCGATATCCGTCAGATCGTCCCCCGGCTCGATCCGGTATAAATCCAGATGATGCACCAGAAGGCGCCCGGCATATGAATTGATCAGCGTGAACGTGGGCGAGACGACACCCCGGGCAATGTCGAGGCCGCGGCACAATCCCTGGGTGAAACAGGTCTTGCCCGCACCCAGTTCGCCGTGGAGCAGGATGATTTCACCCCCCCGCAACAGGCCGGAGGCTTCTTCTGCGAGCCGGGCGGTGCCCGCGGGCCCGTGAACCTCTCGGTGGAAAGTGAATTCCGTCGCCGAGGGTATGGGATGGTCGGCCATCGTCTTCTCCCCGGTATCCTGACGCTTCGTCACCGCGGCCGCATGACGACGAAGGGACAGATCATCTCCTCCAGGCTGATGCCCCCGTGCTGGAAGCTGTCCCGGTACATTCGTTCGTACTCGTGGAAATTGGTGGGATACACCAGGTAGAAATTGTCGGAGGTTATGGCGTAGTTCTCAATCGTTGTCTGGACCGGCAGACGGTATTGTTCGGGGTTCTTCATCAGCATGACCCGGTCCTCGTCCACACCCAGGTTGTCCCCGAACTTGTAGCGTACGTTGCTGCTGGTGTCCCGGTTGCCGCGGATCTGGACGGCCCGCTTGCACAACTTGGAGCCGTGGTCGGTGGTCAGGATCACCGTGCAGTCCCGGCGGGCGAGGTTCTTCATGACATCGAACAGGTTGGAGTGTTCAAACCAGGACCGCATGAGGGTCCGGAAGGCCGCCTCGTCCGGCGCCAGTTCCTTGAGGATGCGGTTCTGGCTGCGTCCGTGGGCCATGATGTCGAGGAAATTGTAGACACCGGCCACCAGGCGCGTATCGCCCAGGGAACCCAGGTTGCGGTGGAGCAGGTCCAGATCGTGGGCATCGGACACTTTGTAGTAACGGCTGCTGCCGACCGCGGGACTGCCGAGCCGTTTGAGGAGCTCATTCATGAGATCTCCCTCGCTGGCGTTGCGGCTGCCGTCGTGATCCGCGTTTGGGATCCACCACTGGGGATAGCCCTCGGCGATATCCAGGGGATACAGGCCCGCGAACAGGGCATTCCTGGCATACGGCGTGGCCGTGGGCAGAATGGACCAGTAGTTGCGTCGTTCCAGGTGGAAGAAGGGCTCGAGCAGAGGCTCGATCATGCGCAGCTGATCCAGCCGCATGCAGTCGATGACGATCCAGAACACCTGCTTGCTTT
>CBDUYZ010000302.1:0-3489 GCA_965371575.1 uncultured bacterium | reverse complement strand
GACGACGTATTTCACCCGGTATGTGGAAATTCCGGTTGAAGAGCTTACCGCCGACTTCCTGACCACAGGATTGGTTCTGATGTTTTTTGAACCAATGATCGACTCCGGCAAATGGGTACCGCTGCCCTTCTCTTTCCTGGCTTTTGGTTCGGGATACTATTTCAACGTAGTTTTCGAAACGATGGAGGACACGATCCGCCTCCTTTATTTCTTCACTCCCAACGGCCCCTCTTCTTCGCCACCGAACATTTTTGACTACGTGATTCCAACCTACAACTTCAAGTACGTCCTGATCGAGGGGACCGCGCTCAAAACCATGAAAGCGGTCGGCCTGGACACGACCGACTACAAGAGCGTCATGGCCTACCTGAACGCCCAGTAGAGATCCGACCGGAAAGACACAAGCCCCCTGCCTGTTGGCGGGGGGCTCGTTTTTTCGAGGCTGGCGCCGGTTATTTCAACAGAACCATTTTCCTTGATTCGATGAAATCGCCCGCATCCAGTCGGTAGAAGTAAACTCCCGCTGCCGCCGAACGGCCAGATTCGTCGCAGCCGTTCCACTCGACCAGTTGTCGTCCGGAAGCTCGGGTTTCGCCGTTCAGAAGAGTTCGGATCAGCCGGCCCGAGGCGTCATGGATGGACAGGGTAACGGTTCTGCCCTCTGCGAGATCGAAGGCAATGGTTGTCGCAGGATTGAAAGGATTGGGATAGTTCTGCCTCAAGACCGACGCGGTCGAGGGGAGATCCACTGTCGAGGCGGACTCCAGGTTCACGCTGTAGATGCCCAGGCCGTGGGTTCCGGCCACCACCAGCCCGTCGGACGGACGCGTGGCAAGCGCGTCGACGATGGCGTTGCCGATCACGTCGGCCGCTTCCAGTTCCCAGACTACCGGTTCGCCCTCGCTGTAGACGGTGGAAAACACGCCAATGCTGGTGCCGATGAACCACCGGTCCGTACCGGCGAAAGGCATGATGTTGACCGCCCGCACCGAGGGGCCGTCGTTCCCGGCGAGGTTGCCTTCCACCTCGGTCCAACCCAGTCCGCCGTTATGGGAGTACCACAGGCTGGAGACAAGGTAGTTGGAGAAACAGAGTAGAATCTTCTGGTCGTCCTCCGGGTGAATGGAGATGCCGCTGACGTAGGCGCCCGTCGGAAAATCGGCCAGCGTGTACAAAATCGTCGGCGCCGTACTTCCGGCCACGAAGCGGGCGTTCGTCACGCGATAAATTTTACCAGTCTCGGTTCCGTAGAACAGGGACCGGTCACCGGTCCGGGCCACCGCCAGGGCAGTGACGAATTCATCCGCGGGGAAACGGGTCAAATGGACCCAGTTGACGCTGGTGGCGTTCTGGTTGCGCAGGGGAATGTCCCACCAGTTGCTGTTGCGCCAGACGCCGTCGAGTGAGCCCAGATACATCACCTGCTCGGCCGCAGGATCAATGATGTAGGGGTTGACGAACAGGAAGTCGTAGGCGCCAGGGCCTTCCGGTGCCAGCAGGGTCTGGGAAACAATTTTCCCGTCGGAGTCGACCTGGCAGCGGAAAATATTGTTGAAGTAGTAGGACATGATGTATTCACCGGGGGAGGCCGCGGCGTCGATCACGGCGCACTCCATGCCGTCCCCGCCCAGGGGCATGGTCCAATCCGCACCTGGATCCCCGCTTCCGGACCAGAGAGTGCCGTTGTCCTGGGTCCCCCCGATAATGGTCGTATCCCCGGGAAGATCCTGATCTACGGCGACGGAATAGAACTGAGTCGTCTGGAACCCGTTGTTCAGGGAGATCCACTGCACGTGGTTTGAGGTGATGTCCATGGTCTTGTGGATGCCGCCGTCGGTGGCCGTGTAGGCCACGATTCCGGATCCGGGCTGGAAAACGACCCGGTGGACATCCGCGTGGTGGGTTTGGTCCACCCAGCCGCCGATAACGTCGATGTTTTCCTTGGTTGAGAATCCGTCGGAGCTGCGCCAGAGGTCAACGCCGCCCAGGAACACGAGGTCGGAATCGTCCGGATGCACTGTCGTGCATTGGTTGTAGCCACGCTGGGTGTAGTAGGAATCATAACTGTAGGACGTACCCTCGATTTGGACCAGATTGCTGGAACGATCGATCCATAAACCACCGGTTCCCGCTCCGTCTCCTGAGAGATAGGTGTATTTGTGTATGCCGTTAAAGGAGGTGTTATCGGTCAGGGAATCTGTCACGTAGAGCATGTTCTCGTTCGAGGGAGCCAGGGCCAGAACCAGCCGGGAATGAACGTCCATGTAGGATGGGGAAATGTTCGTCCAGTCGACGCCGTTCTCCGAACGGAACACGCCGTGGACCAGGCCGTCGGAACTCATGGCGGCGTAGACCACGCCCGTGGGACTGACCACGACATCGGTATAAAGGGCCGGAGAGTCGGAATTCCCCAGAACCGCGGCCCAGGTCAAGCCCCCATCGACGGAACGGTGGATGAACCCCCTGGTGGCCGCATAGATCTCGTCCAGAGTCGTTTCGGAGGAGTCAATGGCCAAGCTCTGGACGTAGTCGAAAGGCTGGTCCGTCGTCTGGGGAATATTGGTGCTGGTGGTCGGAAGAACCTGCCAGCCAAGACCGCCATCGGTGGACTTGTAGATGCCGTCGCCACGGTATAAGTCACCGCCCCGGGAAGTGGACCCGCCTATGATTTCGCCCGTACCGTAGTAGAACACATTCTCGTGTCCGGGGCGGGTATCCTGGGCCATGCAGGAGATGGCCTGGAGTTGCCCGGGAGCCGTGACATGGATCCAGGTATCCCCGTCATCGGTCGAGCGCCACATCCCGCCGGAAACTCCTCCGGCCAGCAGGGTCCGGTACGTGGGATCGGAAACGTCGATGGCAAGGGCCCGGACCCTGCCGCCGATGTTGCCGGGGCCGCGGGCTTCCCAGCCGTTGGTAACCTTGTCGGCAGGCTGGAGGCGTGACGTCCGTCGGGGCAGGTTCTTGGCGAATTCCAATTCACGTCCGCGCATCCGGGAGGGAACCAACCCGGTGGCCGGGTCGCGAAGGCGTCTCTCTTCGAAGGTGATTCGATCCGCCCGTTCGCCCTCCTTTTCTTGCCAGACAGCTTCCTGGGCCGACCAGGGTCGTGGATTTTCAACCTGCGACTTCATGGTGATAAACAGACCTGTCAGCACGGAACCCACCACCAGGCAGGCAACTCCCAGGTGAAATATTTTGCGGGTCATATGAGTGAGACCTCTCCAGGAAATGAGAGCAACGGCCCGGCCGGCTTGGGTCTGGGCGGAAAGCCGGGGTCAAGATCCAGGATCATATTGATTATACAAAAATGATTAAATAATAACAATTCGCTTGTGCCTCCGAAATTGTGTCTGGTTCCGCTGGAGTCCGGTGGCATGTTGCAAAGGGCCCCCGGGGGCCTCTGTATTTGATGTTTCGACTTTTAGCGGGGCTAAAATTGTTTCACCAGAAGGGCTATTCCTCAAAAATCGAGTGGCCTTGAAGCAT
>CBDUYZ010000301.1:0-3493 GCA_965371575.1 uncultured bacterium | reverse complement strand
ACGCTCGAAATGGCCACCACGGTCATGGCCTGGCCCATGCTCCCTTCCTCCCTTTCCACTTCTGCGGCCAGCGTGACATCCAGCTTGGCGGCCCGGATCATGCGGTCGACGATGGAAGCCATGATCACATTCCTTTCATCTGGCGAGATTCACTTCCCTTGGCACGGGCCACTATACCGGATTTCGTCTCCATTGGGGATCGAAGATTTGCTATGATCTGCCGGTGAGGACCTCCCGCAGGAAAGGAATCCGACTTGAAACGGCCAGCCGGCAATCCACTGCTCTGTTTCCTGGAGAAACAAACCGCCGTCATCCTGGACGGCGGGCTGGCCACCACCCTGGAAAGCCTGGGCTACGACCTGGACGACGCCCTGTGGTCCGCCCGGGTCCTGCTGGAGGACCCCGAGGCCATCCGTCGGGTGCATCGTGATTTCCTCGACGCCGGCGCGGACTGCATCACCACAGCCACCTACCAGGCCAGTCTGCCCGGGTTTGGCAAACAGGGCCTCGACCCGGCACAGGCCCGCGCCCAACTGGATGCGGCCGTGGATCTGGCCGTGACCGCTCGGGATGAATTCTGGTCCCACCCCGAAAATCGGACCGGCCGCGAAAAACCCCTGGTCGCCGCCAGCGTGGGTCCATATGGAGCCTACCTGGCCGATGGTTCGGAATACGTGGGCAACTACGTAACCGACGAAATCACCCTGGCGGATTTCCACCGGGAACGGTGGACCATCCTGGCCCGCAGCCAGGCCGATCTTCTGGCCTGCGAGACCCTGCCCGACCTTCGTGAAGCAGCCGTGCTCCTGGAACTGCTGGACGACACGCCGGACCGTTGGGCCTGGTTCAGCTTCAGTTGCCGTGACGGCGCCCACCTCTGCGACGGCACCCCTTTCGTCGATGCCGTCAGACTCTGTGCCGCAAACCCACGGGTGGCCGCGATCGGAGTCAACTGCACGGCGCCGGAATTCATCACGCCGTTGATGTGCGCCGCCCGCGAAGTCACGGACCGGCTCCTGATGGCCTATCCCAACGCCGGAGAAATTTTCGATCCGGCGGCCAAAACCTGGAAACCGGCGACCCGCCAACCCGGGTTGGCCGACCTTGTTGCGGAGTGGGCAGCCCGGGGAGCAACGGTAATCGGCGGCTGCTGCCGCATCGGACCGGGGGCCATTGCCGAGCTTCGCAGGGTCTTGCTGGAATGACGACGTGTAAGTAGATTGAAGTCCATACCCGACCGGCCCGAAACCGTATCGATTTCCCACGGGTCACTTTCCCTTTTTTGCATTGAACCATTGAGTTGGAGGATACAAGTCATGAAGAGCAAACGCATTGCCATGGTCCTCGGCACATTCGCTTTGGCGGCCTTGGCCCTACCGCTGGCCGCCGCGCCCGGAAGTCCGACCTGGTTTGACCTGGAAAATTGTTCGATGTGCAAGCACATGATGGCCGAGGAAGGCCTGATGGATCACATGAAATGGGAGAACCACCTGACGCAGGACGGCATGATGTCGGTGACCGTCGTGGCCGCCGGCTATGAAGAAGCCTTCACCCGCTCCATGATGAACATGAAGGCTACCGGTGAAAAACTGATGAGCGGCGAAAAAATGTACCTGTGCGGGTTCTGCCAGTCCTACGGCGATCTGCACATGGCCGGAGCCAATGTCGAGCACTTCGAGACTGTAGCCGGTTACGTCGAGCTGGTGACCTCGCGTGATCCCGCGGTCGTCGAGAAGATCCACGCCCATGGCAAGCGGACCATCGACGAATACAACAAGATGCTCGCCGCCGAAAGCCAAGGGAAGCATTAGCTCGACAGCCGTTCACACGGCGACCGACAGGCCGCGGACAAACCGTATGCCTCGGCGCGGGGCTCTGTGCATACAGGGCCCCGTGTGCTATCTTTTCCCCGCCCTTATTGAGATTCCGTCCCATTTTGCGCCAGACGCGTCGAGGTGTTCCCATGGCCCGGGAAGAATTCCAGCATCATATCCGCCAAGGTATTCCGACAACCCTCCCACCCCGTCCGGCCGAGGACCCCACGGTCAATCGGGCCCCCGAAAGGCCCATGCTGCTGAATCGCGAAGAAAAGAAGCTGTCTCTTCACAACGCATTACGCTATTTCCCTGAGAGCATGCACAAAGAGCTTGCCCCGGAATTCGCTGAGGAGCTGGCACGCTGGGGACGCATCTACATGCACCGTTTCCGCCCGGCCTACGCCATGCACGCCCGCCCCATCGACGATTATCCCGCCTGTACTCCGCAAGCAGCCGCCATCATGCTGATGATCCAGAACAACCTGGATCCCGCGGTGGCCCAACATCCCTATGAGCTGATCACCTACGGCGGCAACGGGACCGTCTTCCAGAACTGGGCTCAATATCTGCTGACCATGAAGTACCTGTCCGAGATGACTGATCAGCAGACCCTGGCTGTCTACTCGGGCCATCCTCACGGCCTGTTTCCCAGCGGTCCCGACGCACCGCGGATGGTGGTGACCAACGGCATGGTCATTCCCAACTACAGCAGTGGCGACGACTACACGAGGATGGCCGCCCTGGGTGTGACCAGTTACGGCCAGATGACCGCCGGCAGCTTCATGTACATAGGACCACAGGGTATCGTGCACGGCACGACCATCACGATCCTGGGCGCGGGCCGGCTCTACCTGTCCGACGGGAACGACGCGGACGAAAATCCCCTGGCCGGGAAGCTCTACGTGTCCAGCGGCCTGGGCGGCATGAGCGGTGCCCAGGGCAGGGCCGCGGTGATCGCCGGTTGCGTGGCCGTGTTGGCGGAGATCAATCCCGCCGCGGTGATGAAGCGTCACGAGCAGGGCTGGGTGGACGAGGTGTTCACGGATCTCGATGAACTGCTGGCCCGTGTGCGCACCGCCAAGGCGACCGGTGAAGCGGTGGCCCTAGCATATCAGGGCAACGTGGTCGATCTGTGGGATGCCCTGGCGGACAGCGACATCACCGTGGAGTTGGGCAGCGACCAGACCAGCCTGCACATCCCCTACACCGGCGGCTACTATCCCGCCGGCATGAGCTACCAGGACAGCAACGCCATGATGGTGGCCGATCCCCCGAGTTTCAAGAAGCAGGTCCAGACTTCCCTTTTGCGACACCTCGCCGCCGTGAAACGGTGCGTTGCGCAGGGCATGAATTTCTGGGACTACGGCAACGCCTTCCTGCTGGAATGCAGCCGGGCCGGTGCCGACATCGCCAAGCCGGACGGCCGCTTCATCTATCCCAGCTACGTCGAGAACATCATGGGTCCCATGTGCTTCGACTACGGTTTCGGACCCTTCCGCTGGGTCTGCACCAGCGGCGATCCCGGCGACCTGGAAACCACCGACCGCATCGCGGGCGACGTCATCGAAGAACTGGCCGGCGGCGCTCCGGCAGAGACCCGCCAGCAATACCTGGACAACCTGCGCTGGATCAGGCAGGCAGGCGCCAACAAGATGGTGGTCGGCAGCCAGGCCAGG
>CBDUYZ010000300.1:0-3494 GCA_965371575.1 uncultured bacterium | reverse complement strand
ATTTCAGCCACCGGTTCGGCGGGAACCATCGCCGCCGGCGAATTCCTGAAGACGAAACACCCCGACATGATCACTACGGCGGTGGAGGCCCTGCAGTGCCCCACCCTTTACGCCTGCGGCTTCGGGGGACACCGCATCGAGGGCATCGGCGACAAGCACGTGCCCTGGATCCACAACGTGCGCAACACGGACATGATCTGCGCGGTGGACGACGACCAGTGCCTCGACCTGTTGCGCCTGTTCAACGAGGAGGCCGGGCACGAAATCCTGACCGGCTGCGGCGTACCGGATGCCGTGGTGGACGATCTGCCCCTGCTGGGCATTTCCAGCATCTGCAACCTGGTCGCCTCCATCGAGACGGCGAAGTATTACGACATGGACGGGCGGGACATCATCTTCACCCCGCTGACCGATTCGGCCGCAATGTACAATTCACGCCTGGCGGAAATGGCCGCCGAACAGGGCCCCTACGACCGGGACCGGGCCGTGGCCGACCATGCCCGACGGCTGCTGGGCATCACACCGGACTACGTGCGCGAACTGAACTACCTGGACCGCAAGACCCTGCACAACTTCAAGTATTTCACCTGGGTGGAGCAGCAGGGCAGATCGGTCGAGGAGTTGCGCCGGCTCTGGGACCGGGATTTCTGGACCGAGACCTTTGCCGTCGCGGAAGCCTGGGACAGCCGAATCGAGGAGTTCAACGATCGGGTGGGCCTGCTCTGACCTGCCCGGTCCGGCGTCCCGGCCAACCGGAGAACCGGAATCATTCGGAGTGGATGCTCAAGCCCTTCTTTTTGACCTGGTCCATCTCGAAGCCTGACGTGGCTTCGCAGTAGAGATCCTCGAGTTCCCTTTCGTAGGGCGCAAAAACCCGGATCAGGTCAGCCGGCAATTCTCTTTCCCTGAAGGGCACCCCCGTTTCGGTGCGTTTCATCCGGGCCGCCTCCCGTGCCCAGCGGGCGGACTTTTCCGCCATCCCCGCGGCCGCCAGAGCCTCCGCGTGGTTCAGGATGAGCGTGTGCATGACCTTCTGAGCGCGGTCGGACATATTCCCTGTGGATTCCCCGTCGATATCCGCGCCGGGGACGTGCCCCAGCCAGGAGTTGTAGACCAGAACGTAGATCCAGATGTATTCCCCGAGACTCATCCTGTGGTCGAGCAGAGCCTGGTTGCGCAGCTGGGTAAACCGGCCAATGTTCCCAACCATCCCGAAGATGCCGCCCGTCAAATTGCCCAGCAACTTGAAGATCTCGCCCGGGGACGGTTCTTCGTCCCCTTTATCCAGTTCATCCATGGCGGCGAAGCTGTCGCCGAGCTCCTGGAATTTTCCGCACATCGGCATCACCGCCCGCCGGACGGCCAGAAATTTCTCCAGCCTGTCCGACGTGATGCCCGGGGACGGAGGAATGTAGTTTCCCCGTTCTCCGTACTCGGCGAAGAGTTCCTCCTGGGCATCGATTGCCTTGTTGAAGGGCCGCATGATGTAGAGGCCGCCTCCCACCGACAGAATGATACCCAACAGGAGTACCGCCCCGCAGCCCACTCCGCAGCCGATCAGCCACTTTTTTCCGGAATCCGCCACGACAGCTCCTTTCCCGTCCCAAACGCAGGAACACAACGCATTGTTGCATCGCCGCCGCCGGCCAGGCGGGTCAACCTCCTACTTGTAGGCGAACAGAACCGCCCAGATAATCGTTATCACCAGGGTCAGCCCGATGGCCAGAGCAGTGAACCCGAAGATCTTCAACGCCTTGACGAAGCCATCGGGCAACGGATCGACCATGTGCTCTTCCAGACGTCCCTCCCTGACCAGTTCCTCGTATTCGCGGGGCCGGTCTTCCTTGAATTCCTCCAGCGTCATACGGCCGGTGAAGATGACCGGATCCATGGGGAACCGGTCAGGCCGGAAGTGCGTGTTGAAGAAGTGGATCGTGAAGATGAACCCGGTCGCCAACAGCGCCTCGTCCGAGTGGATGATCGAAGCCACGTTGATGAACCAGCCCGGCAACACATAGGTGAACAACTCGGGGAACCACAGAATGAGACCGCTGAAGCCGATCATGCCCACACCCCAGAAAACTGCGAAATAATCGAACTTCTCCCAGTAGGTCCAGCGGCCGTACAGCGGGCGATCACCCCTGTGCAGGAACCACTTCATCGTCTGGACGAATTCCACGCCGTCGCGCTTGTTGAACATCATGCCGTCCCGGCCGAGAATGAACTCCTGCCAGGTCTTGCCGGCCTGTTTGCGACGGCAGTGGGCGTCGTAAATGTGACGGCTGAAGTAGAAGAAGGTCAGTATGGCGCCCATGCGGTGAAGGGTCCCCGCGGACTGGAAGCCGCCCAGGGCATGGGCCAGCCACTGGGCCCAGGGCAGATAGGAGAACTTCAGCGTCATGCCGGTGACCGCAAGGGTCAGAAAGCTGATGATCACCGTGGCGTGCAGCATCCTGGACAGACGATTGAACCGGCGGAACTGCTTCTGTCCCTTGGCCTGCTCGTGCAGCCGGCGTGAATGCTTCATGGCCTGGAAGCTGCGGGGCAACCACATCAGGGTGTGGAGACCGAACACCACGAAGGTGCCGATCAGGAGCGAAGTCATGAACAGCCAAGTGTAGTATATGACCGGATACTTGTCCTTGTTGTGGTGCGTGGCATGGGTCAGATAGCCGGCGAACTGCCGGTGGGCGGCCGGATGGCACTTGGCGCAGGTACCCACGATATTGTCCCGTGACAGGGTCGAGGCGGGGTTGTCCGGCTTGAGGATATTGTGCTGGCCGTGGCAATCGTGGCAACTGGCGGTCTCGGTGTAGCCAAGGGCGAAAACCTTGCCGTGGTAGGTATCGAAGTAGGTTTCGGTCACCTCTTCGTGGCAGCTGCCGCAGGAGCTGGCGATCTGCAGCTTGAAGCCCTCGGCGTCTATGCGGGCAATCTCGTGGGAACTGTGGCAGTCGTCGCACATCGGCAACCGGTGGCCGTCCTTGCCCTCGCCCGTGAAGTGGATGCTCTCGCGGAAGGTCCGGTCGATGCCCTCGTGACATCGGCCGCAGGTATCGGACACCTTCGCGCGACTGACGGAGGAGTCGGCATCCTTGCTGGGCAGTATGGCATGGGTCGAGTGGCAGTCGACACAGGTCGCGGTCACCACCAGCCCGCTCTTTTCCAGCGCCCTGCCGTGTACGCTCTCCCTGTAGTTGGTCACCATGTTTCCCGCGATGCCTTCGTACCGCTTTTCGGCGACGCCGCCCTCGTTGTGGCAGGTCCCGCACAGAGCGGGAATGTTCCGGACGTGGGTCCGCGAGTCGGGATTGTCCTTCTTGAGCGCATCGTGGCTACCGTGGCAGATCAGACAATCGGGCGTATCGGCATCGCCCTGCTGCTTCATCTTGCCGTGAATGCTCTGCTTGTAGATGTCCACCACCTCGGCGTGGCAGATGGAGCAGTCGACGCGGCTGGGGATGGTGTCGCAGGGCCTATCGTGGTTGACCGAG
>CBDUYZ010000299.1:0-3502 GCA_965371575.1 uncultured bacterium | reverse complement strand
GATCAAGGCCAGCTATTATGAGGACCGGTTGCTGAGGCTGAAGGAGAACGAGCTTCCCCGCGCCGCCGACAGGTCTCCTCTGGACATGTCTCTCCCGGAGGGCAAGAAGAAATTCGTGGAAACGCTGATCAACAAGGAAATCATGGTCCAGACGGCGGAAAAAATGGGGATGCATAACGACCCCGCCATCGTGTCCACCCGCAAGGCCATGATTTCATACCAAGCCAGCACGGCGCTGTGGGAAAGGGTGATCAATAAACCGGCCAGTTTGATCACTCCCGAGGAGTTGGATGCTTTCTACGCCAAGCTGGGTTGCTTGCGGCCATGCCTTTATGTTGTCTGCAACTTCCTGGATGACGCTGAAGCGGCCCGGAAGATGGCCCTGGACGGGGCCGACTGGGAGGACATCGTCAATAAATACCACGACGGCTACAAAACTCCGCACGGCAAATACGAAATCACCATTCCCTTCGGCCGCTACAGCCCCGAATTCGAAAAACAGGTCTACAGTACCGAGATCGGGGGCATCACTTCGCCCATCAGCACAGTATACGGCTACTGGGTGCTCAAGGTCCTCAATGAAAAAGCCGGCAAGAAACCGCCCCTGGAGGAAGCCAAGGCGAAAATCCTGGACGTGACCTGGGCCCGCAAAAAGGCCCGGCTGAAAGAAGAGTTCAAAGAGAGCGTGATGGAGAAATTTCAACTGGTCATACACGAGGACGCACTCTGGAAATGTTACCTTGGTCTGCCTGAAGGCGAGACTCTTTTCAAGGAAGGCACCAAGGTGGCCCGGGACAAGGATGAGCTGCGGGACCTCAACATCGCTACCGAGGATCTGGACATGCCGTTCTATTCCTGGATGGGACGTGACGGGATACAGGAGTACACGCTTCTCGACTACAAGATCCATTTCGACAAGATGGGTGTTTTCCAGAGACCCAAGGATACGGATATGTTGGGCGGTCTGCGCAACAAGATGAAAAATGAGTTTGGGGCTACCCTGATCGAGCTGGAGTCCGAGGACAGGGGACTCTTGGAGGACCCGGAGGTGGTGCAGAAGGTCGACATCCAGATAGAACAAATGCTGGTGACCAAGCTCTACAACGAGGTCGTCCAGATCGAGAAAACGGTCACGGTCGAGGAAATGGACGCATTCTGGGCCGAGCATTTCCAGGAGTATATCGTACCGGAAAACCGGGACGGCTACCTGGTGATCTGCCGGGACGCAGAGCAGGCCGCCGAGGCCCGCGCCAAGGCCGCCGAGGGAATGGCCTGGGAGGACATTCTGACCGCCTACGGCATCGACGAAGGCAACAAGTCCAGGTCAGGGAAATTGGATGGCGTCATTGATAAACCTGTGGAACCCATCTCCGCCGCCATGTTTGCGATTCAGCCGGGCGAGCTGAGCGAACCGATCGCCCTGGACGACGGTCGCTACGGTATCGTGCGGCTGGATTTGGTGACTCCCGAGTGGGTGCGGGACTTGTCCGAGGTCAGTGAAGTCGTCGACAGGCGGATGCGGGAGATCCGCAAGGAGGAGGCTTTCCAGGTCATGATTGACAAGTGGAAGCAGGACATCCCGGTGACGGTCCACGAGGAGAACCTGGCGGACCTGGCCTCCTGGAAGGAACTGACGACCGTGGAGTTGCCCGGAGTCCCGGTGCCGCGCTAATGACCGCGGGGGAAAGGCCATGCCGTTGAATTCCCTAGTCAGCAACTTGAGGTTGCTTTTAGGTGGGGGGCGGAGCGTCCCCCGCCTATTCGTCTGTACGGTGCTGTTGGCCGCGTTCCTTGCCGGCCCGCGTGTCTGGGCCCAAGGCGCCGGCCCGCGTCTGGTGGATCGGATCGTGGCCATCGTCGACGAGGAAGCGATCCTGCAGAGCGATCTGGACCGCGAAGTCGAGCTCTACAGGCTCGAAAAGGAATATAGTGGCGAGCCGATCACCGCGGAAACTCCCGAGGTGCGCCGGGAGATGCTGGACCGGTTGATCGAGAGCAAGCTGATAATCGCCGCCGCCAAGCAGGCGGACATGAAAGTGGACGAGGAGGCGATCGAGGAAAGCGTCCAGGAAAAGATCGAACAGTTCGTCGAGCACTTCGGATCCATGGAAAATCTGCGCCGGGAACTCAACCGCAGCGGGATGACGCTGGAGGATTACCGGACCAGGATGAAGTCCCAGCTGCGGGATCAGCAGTATCTTCGGTTGGTCGTCGGAAAGTTCATCCGGCCCAACATCGAGGTTCTTGAAAACGAGGTGCGGGACTACTACCTGGCCCACCTGGATGAAATGCCCGCCGAGCCGGACAGCCTGACCATCGCCAACATCCTGATCCCGGTCCAGCCTTCGGTAGAAGTGCGGCAGAAGATCCAGGCGAAGGTGGCCGAAATCCAGGCGGCGCTGGAGACAGGCCGATCCTTCGCCGACGTGGCCCGCGAGTATTCCGAAGGACCGAACGCCAAGCGGGGAGGCGAGGTGGGGGTCGTGGCGCCGGGCGATCTGTTCGATCCCAATCTGGACCGGGCTGTGTTCTCCCTGTCCGTTGCCGAGGTCAGTGGGCCGGTGGTCAGCTCCATGGGCGTACACCTGGTGAGACTGGACTCGGTGCAGGATGACGGTCGCCGGGCCATCAGCCAGGTATTTCTACCCATAGAGGTTGCCCAGGAGGACGTGGACGCCGCCAGGAAGGCCATCGAGGCCGCCGGTGCCAGGATCCGCAACGGGGAACCGTTCGGGCTGGTGGCCGCGGAGGTCAGCGGCGACCCGGTATCGGCGGGCAACGGCGGGGTGCTCGGGACGTTCCGCCTGGAGGATCTGTCGGCCCAGTTCCAGGCCGCCCTCGCGGAGGCGGAAGTCGCCGAAGTCACCGAACCGATTCTCACTCCGGCGGGCTGGTACATCTTCCAGATCCTGGAACGGATCACCGGTCACATGTACACCTACGAGGAATTGAAGGACAATCTGCGCCAGGTAGTGGAAAACCAGAAGATTGAAGAAGAGTTGGCGGAATATGTCGCGGGGTTGCGGACGCAGTTCTTCATCGACGAGAAGAGCTGATCCGGGTTTTTCGGGAGCGCAGGACCAGACTATTGTAGAAGGAGGTCGCGACCGCAGGTCGCGGCTTTTTTTGTGTGCGCCCGGCAGGGCGCCACAACCAGCAGCCTGCTAGGGCGGGGCGGGCGACCACCGTTGGGCCCGCGTTGCAGTACCAGTGGGCATGGAATGTGCAATCCCGGAGGAGATCAAGGCGGGCACAACCAGTACCGTCTGCTGAAAAAGCCACGTCAATCCGGCTGTAACTCCGGTCTGGGGGCGGATTTGAAAATCGAAAACACGCGACCTGACCTGCTCACCACAGAGTTGCTGGACTCACGAGCGGTGATCGGATTCTACCATGTAGACCTCGCCTACGACGACCAGAAGGCGGTCGACAACGTCAGCTTCGCCGTGGCGAACGGGGAATTCCTCTGTCTCACCGGACCCAGCGGCGCCGGAAAGACCAC
>CBDUYZ010000298.1:0-3508 GCA_965371575.1 uncultured bacterium | reverse complement strand
GGGTTCGATTTCGTGCAGGACGATCAGGTCGCCCGCGTCGATGGCCTGGCCCGGGGTGACCTCTACAGGAACGTTGCCCTCTTGGTTCGGAAAAAAAGCACCGTCCGCCAGGGGGAACCCTGGTTGCAGGCGATAGGTGCCCGCCGGCAGCCCGCCGATGGTGTAACGGCCGTCCTGGTCGGTGACCGCGGCCCAGCCCGACAGGCCCGCCCCCGCCTTTTCCAGCACAGGTAAATCCACCACACCCAGACCGACTGCGACGCCCTCGACGGGAAGCCCGTCCCGCATTACCCGGCCACTGATCGAACCGTTGTCGCCGCTGTCGACGGGCATCATGGTGATCGTGACGTCACTGATATCCAAGTTCTCACTGCCGTGGGGTGGTTCATAGCTCCAGATCACCGGACGGTAACCATGGCGGGTGAATCGCAACGGGTTGATCTGAAATAGGTTGCCTGTGCCGGAATCCATCCCGAAAAGGATCTGGGAAACCGAGAAAAATCCGTCGTTGAAGGTGACGTCATCGCTGGCGGCAGTATCCCCCTGGTACCCCGTAAGGTAGGGTGACAGGCTGACAAATACTTGGCCGAGCGGGTTGCCCGACAGCGCGTCGACGATCTGACCCGCAATACGGGGCAGGCTGTCGGGCATCACTTTGCGGACCTGGATTCCCACCAATGTGACCGGGGGACTAGAGGTCTTTTCCTTGAACCCATACCAATAATCAGGCAAGGAGTGAACCCGGTAATCGACTCCGCCAAAAACCAGGAATCGATAGGCCCCCGAGGGCTCAACGTCGAAGGGGCAATACCCATCCGCCCGAGACATCACCGGGCCGGCCACCGGAACATTGGCATGGGGGTCCATCATCACGACCTTGATGCCGGCCACCGGTTGTCCATCGGCTTCGTCCAGGACCCGGACCTGGTCGGGCGTGACCACGATAATAATTTCATCGTCCCAGCTGCAGCCGGCCAGCCCGGCCAACCCGCACCAGGCAGTGACCAAAAGAAATCGTCGAACCAGAACATGGGGTATCACGGGTATCATCCTTTTCTTCTTTTGCAGTTGACTTCAACATATGGGGGCGGCGACTCCAGGTCACCGCCCCTCTCTCCTCCAGGCGTGGGTTCGTTTCCACCTTGGTGTTCAATAGGCTGCCGCCGCCATCCTGCGGTTGAAGTGGAACGATCCCCGCATGACGACCACGCCGGTGGCGACAAGTTTGATGTTCTTGATACGTCCATCGGGAGCATTGACGCAGATTTCCGCCCTGGTGGGCCGACCCGTGGAATGCCCCTGCTCGGTCACCAGTTTGATCCGATCCGCCGGCGGCACCAACCGTTGGTCCACGACATAGGCGGCAAAGGAGCCCAGTGACGTGCCGCTGGCCACATCCTCGTCCGCCCCCAACCGCGGATGGAAGAACCGGCAGTGGAAGTCGGCCTCGCTGCTGTAGGTGTCGGGGCAAAAGAGGGTGATCCCCCCAACGCCCCGGCGGTCGGTCAGTTCGCCGATGGACTCCATGTCCCGGAAAACCCCCCGGATGGCGTTACGGTCGTTGACCGGCACGATGATCTGGTCGAAACCGCAGGACACGCGCTGTGGCCCGTGATCCCCGATGCTCAGGAATTCCGCAGACAGACCGAGGGCCGCGGCCACCTCTCCCACTGGCACGGGTTCGCCGAAGCGGGGTTCGGGCAACTCGAGGGTGATCCGTGTCCGGCCGTCCTGCCCCGAAGTCAGGGTCACAGGCAGGATCCCCGCCCCGGTTTCCAGGCGGACTTCCAGGCCCTCGGGATGAGGCTTGTAGAAGCCCCGGTCCGCCATGGAGGCAAAGGCGGCGATGACCACGTGGCCGCTGAGGATGGCCTCGCGCCGCTTGGTGAAGAAGCGTAACCTTACATCGCCATCCGAAGTTTCCGGGGGCAGGATGAATCCCGCCTCCATGGAGAGTTCATCTGTGATCTGAAGCATCTCCGCTTCGGTCAGGCTGGCTGCGTTGGGTATGATGGCGGCGGGATTTCCCGTGAACGGGTGATCCGCGAACGCATCCACGATATGGAAGGGAATGATGGCCATGGCACCCTCTTTCGCTGTGGCACCGCCGAGGACAAGCACCGATCCAGACGGTCGGCAACAGAGCCGCGGACAGTCCCGGATACCGGGCTAGGAACCGAGGAACGATAATGATTATGTTAACAACAAATGGAGGTCGTCACAACTCGCTTGCCACCGGGCCGGTGGGGAACTTTTATTCAGTACCGGGTTCAGATCCGGTGTTATCCGGCAGGTGAAAGGAAATCATGAGTCCTGCGACATTGAATCGTTCCCGATCCCCCAGCGGAGACCGTCCAACGGCCGGCCTCATCCTGGCCATTTTGATCCTGGCTGTCCTGCCGGCTGTCTCTGCCGCACCCGCCGAGCCGGACCAGGCCGGTGGAGACGGCCATGCTGACCGGACGGAGCAGGCCGAGGGTATCATGGACCTGATGCGACAGGACCGCTGGGCCGAAGCCCTGCCGTTTTGCCGGGCCTACACCGACAGCTTTCCCGACGATCCGGTCATGCTCTACAATCTGGCCTGCCTGGAAAACATGACCGGCCGTGCCGAGGAAGCCGTGGCAGCCTTCGCCGAGGCGGTGGCCGCCGGATTCGACGATTTCGCCATGGCTTTCAGCGACCCGGACCTCGCCGACGTGAAATACCATCCCGCCATGGTCAATCTGGCCCATGAGCACCAGCTCCGCCTGTCGCAACTGGCCGCCGACAAGGCCGTGACCCTTTCCTGGCAGGATATCTCACCACCCATCCACTTGATGCCGGCCCATGACGACTCGACCTGCCGTGAACCGGAAATCCGCCTGACTTGGACGCCGGTGGGCCTGGATATCGAACTTCGCGTCACCGGACCCGGTTCAGGCCTGGCAGCCCCGGACAACCGGGCTCCCTGGAAAGGGGGGGCCGGTCTTATCATTACGCTGGGGGTTTCCGATTCGAGCGATCCCGACGATTATCAGACCTCCAACTATTTCCTGTTCGCCTTCGGCATGGAAAATGGCCGTATCCTGGGCGCCGCTTATGTGGCCGGCCAGGACCGCTGGCAGACCATATACGAACTGGTGCCGAAAATCAGGCTGGTCGGCGCGGACAATCTGGAACTGCGGACGACGATTCCCTGGACCAGTATTTTGCCCTACAACCCCCTGGTCGACGACAAGCTTGGCTTCAACGCAACCCTGAGGTTTACCGGACCAGACGGTCTGCAACTGGTCTCCCTGCTGCCCGACCCAGCCGCCTTTCGTCCCCGGTCAGCGGTGCGGCGCGTCGTCCCGCTCACATTCCGGACCGCGTCGGTCGGCAAAGAGGTGTTCGTCGGCAAGGTATCCGGCACCATCAGCAGCACCGAACCGGTCACCTTCGATCTGGTCGCGGTTTCCCAGGCAGAGGGCACCGGCCGGTTGACCATCGATTTCCTCGGCGGTCCTGAGCAGTCCCTGCTGCCCGC
>CBDUYZ010000297.1:0-3510 GCA_965371575.1 uncultured bacterium | reverse complement strand
CCGTTGCCCAGGAAGATGTTTTTCACGCCATTAATGATTCCGGCCATGGTCCATCCGTTTCATGGTGTGGTCGATCCAGGATTTCGCTGTCGGCAATCCCTGCTAATGATATCGGCCGGACAGGTCCTTGTCTTCAATGAGATTCCGGAGGCACGGTTCCCTTTCACGAAAATGGCCGCCGGCCCAGGGGGAGGACCGACGGCCGGACGAGGGAGATAAATCTCCCTCGGAGCAGGGTTAGCCTGTTAGATCGCGTCGTTGAGTGCGGCGGCCAGATCTTCCTTGGGCCGCAGGCCGACGAAGCTGTTGATCGACTGTCCGCCCTTGAACAGCATCACGGTGGGGATGCCGCGGATGCCGAACTTGGCGGCCAGTTCCTGATTGTTGTCCACGTTGACCTTGCCGATCTTCACCTTACCGTCGAATTCCCCGGCCAGCTCCTCGATGATCGGGCCGATCATCTTGCAGGGGCCGCACCAAGGAGCCCAAAAATCCACGAGCACGGGCACGTTGCTGTTCACCACTTCGGTCTCGAAGTTGTCGCTGCTGAATTCCATCACGTTCGCCATCGGGTCGTTCCTTCCGTTTCTTTCTGCTCAGGCCGGTTGCAACACCAGCTCGTTTGTCTCGCTTTCGGGAGAGCCTTAAGCAGGAGGCGTGCCATATGGATAAATTGATCCTGTTTAAATTATTAATGTGTTATGAATAAATAGATTAAATGAGCCAGACAGGGGTCGGGCCGGAGGATGATCACCGGGCCGGGCTTGCGTCGAGTGTGTTTTGCAGCAATATTGTTGCAACAGATATGTTGCTTGCAACACTGCTTGAGGGGAAAACCTATGAATCAGAATTTCAAGAATGACGGGTCGGGCCTGCCCATCTCCCGCCTGCTGGCCCAGATCGGGCCTGTGAGCCTGCTTTCGATCATCAGAGCACTGCGGGAAGGGATCATCGCCCTGGACGCCGATCTGCGCATCCTGACCATGAACCCCGCGGCGGAGGAGATCCTGGGCCGCAGCCAGCGTGAGCTGGCCGGCGTGCTGGTCTGCGATCTGTTCGGGAACAAGGCCTGTCCCGAGGATGTGCTCCAGGAGACCCTGCGCTCGGGCGAGGCCATCATCGACTTCCAGACCACGGTGCAGCTGGCGAACGGCCGGCGGGGGCATGTCCTGCTGCGGACCGCCCCCCTGGTGGACCGGGACGGCACCCCGCTGGGCATCGCGCTGATTCTCGGGGACGTGACCGAAGTGACCACCTTGCGCCAGCAGATGAGTCCCCGCCACCGGCTCGGCAATCTTGTGGGACGGGATCCCAAGATGCGCGAATTGTTCGACCTGGTGTCCAACGTGGCCGGCAGCGAGGCGACGGTCCTGATCCGGGGCGAAAGCGGCACCGGTAAGGAACTGGTGGCCCGTGCGGTGCACGAAGCCAGTGGCCGGGCGGACGGTCCTTTCGTCCAGGTCAACTGCTCTGCGCTGTCGGAGAATCTGCTCGAAAGCGAGCTCTTCGGACACGTCAAGGGGGCCTACACGGGGGCGGTGGTCGACCGCAAGGGACGCTTCCAGGAGGCATCCGGCGGCACGATCTTTCTGGACGAGATCGGCGACGTCAGCCCGGTGGTGCAGGTCAAGCTGCTGCGTGTGTTGCAGGAAAGGGTCATCGAAAGGGTGGGGGACAACCGGCCCATCCCCATCGACGTGCGGGTCGTGTCGGCCACCAATCGTGATCTGGAGACACTGCTGGCCACGGGCCGGATGCGGGAGGATTTCTTTTACCGTATCAAGGTGGTTTCCCTGTCCATCCCGCCCTTGCGGGACCGCCGCGAGGACATCCCGCTGCTGATCACGCACCTTTTGGAGAAGATTGTGCGGCGGGAGAGCCATGCGGGACAACCCCCCGTTTCGGGCGAAGCCCTGCGCCTGCTGATGAATCACGACTGGCCGGGCAACGTGCGGGAGCTGGAAAACGCCCTCGAACACGCGATGGTCTTGAGCCGCGGGGAGGTGATCCGGGGCATCCATCTGCCGCCGGAGCTTTACCGCACCGATGGTCGCCGCGACAGGAGGCTACGCGACGTTCCGCGGCACAGTGATCGGGAACAGAACCTGTTGGGGGATGCCCTGCGGGAAGCGGGCTGGAACCGCTCGAAGGCCGCCCGGAGGCTGGGCATCGACCGGACCACGCTGTGGCGGAAGATCAAGGAGTACGGGCTTGAACCCGAGGATTGAATGCCCAAGTATTGCTGATCGTCCCGGGGATATTCGGTGTGGCCACCCGGTATGTGGGGAGGATCAGTCGTCGGCAGGATCAGAGCCGGGGCCCGGGCCCCGGCTCTTCTTGCGCCTGGTGACCGCCTGGCGCAGCAGGAATTCGATTTGCCCGTTGACGCTGCGGAATTCCGCCTCGGCCCACTTCTGCAGTTCCCGATAGAGCTCGGGACTGATGCGCAGGGGGAATGCCTTCCGTGTATTCATATGCTCCTATTGATAGATAGTGCCGGTGTTTATGACGGGTTGGGCCGCGTGTTCGCTGCACAGCACCACCAGCAGATTGCTGATCATGGTGGCTTTCTTGTCCTCGTCGAAATTGACCAGGTCCTTTTCGCCCAACTCGTTCAGGGCCATTTCGACCATGCCGACGGCGCCTTCGACGATTTTCTGGCGGGCGGCCACCACCGCGCTGGCCTGCTGGCGTTGCAGCATGGCGTGGGCGATCTCCGGGGCGTAGGCCAGATGGCTCAGTCGGGCCTCAACCACTTGCACTCCAGCCTTGTCCAGCCGCTCCTGCAACTCCTTTTTCAGATGTTCGCTGATTTCATCCGTGGTGCCGCGGAGCGTCTGTTCATCTTCGCCACCGTCGTAGGGATAGGCGCCCGCGAGGTGGCGAACGGCCGATTCACTCTGGACAGTGACATATTCCTCGTAGTCATCGACGTCGAACAATGCCTCGGCCGTGTTGACCACTTTCCACACCACGACGACGGCGATTTCGATGGGGTTACCCGTCAAATCGTTCACTTTCAGGCGTTCGCCGTTCAGGTTCCGGGCTTTCAGGGAGATCTTATCCTTTCGCATGAAGGGATTGGCGAAGCGGAGGCCGTTCTCGCGGGTGGTGCCCTTGTAGGCGCCGAACAGCAGCAGCGCGGCGGCCTCGTTGGGATTGATGACGAACAGGCCGGCCATCAGGACGAATCCAATAACCATGATAGCCACCCCCGCCAGGATGGTCGGCAGGGCTTCATGGCTGAGTCCGACGATGAACAGGTAGATCCCGGCACCGATCATTGCCAGGTTCAGAAACAGCATCCCCCAGCCGGACATGGTCTTGGCCTTTTTCTCGGTGTGCATTTCAGTCTCCCTCGGTTTAGACATCTCCACCTTGCCCGAATTTCCGGGTTGGGGTAATGAGATATCGGTATGATAACACTATGAGATCATACACGCAATCCAGAAATTTTATTCGGTCGAAGACCGAATACCACTTGTTTACCCGTTTTTGAATGACCCCGGT
>CBDUYZ010000296.1:0-3564 GCA_965371575.1 uncultured bacterium | reverse complement strand
AAGATCAAGCTCTACCGCGCCGGAATCGAACAGAGCAAGCCCGAAGACAAAATCGTGTCCCTTACGGCAATGTACAGGCTGATCGACACCCAGGCCAGCAAGGGGCTCATGCCCAGGAAACGCGCCGCCAGACTCAAAAGCCGTATGGCCGCAGCCGCCGTCAAGTAGCAGGCTTTCAGCAGCCCCGCCTTCGAGTCGGTCCGGTTCAGCGCGGGCCGGCCAACCCCTTCAAGACATCGACCAAACTGAACAATCCGGGCTTGCCCTCGGCCGCGAAACTTACCGCCGGCAGGATGCCGCGCAGGAAGGCCCGGCGGGAATGGGCCCGATGCGTCAGCACGAGGGTCTCCTCCCGGTCGCTGAAGGTCCAGGTGTGTTCGCCGATGACTCCGCCCAGGCGCTGGGAATGCGTGGGCGCCGGTTTCCCGCCCCGAGTTTCCGCGTAGGCTTGCGCCAGGGTCATTGCAGTCCCGCTGGGCCTGTCCAACTTCGTGATGTGATGGGTCTCCACCTGTTCGGCATCGAATTCCTGGGGCAGGGTGCGGGCCAGAAGTTGCAGAAGCATTTGCAGGGCCGGAATACCCACGCTGAAATTTGTGGCCTGCACGACGGGGAATTCGCGAGCGTAGGTTCGCAGCTTTTCCTGCTGGGATTCGGAAAACCCCGTGGTTCCGACGACGAGAGGGGCCCGGAGCGTCCGCCCCTGGCTCAGGAGTCCGTCCAGAGCTCCGGCCAGGGAAAAATCGATGACCACGCCGCCGGCCGGCAGGGCGCCGGCCATCTCGTCCTGCCCGATCAGAGCCAGTTCCGGATGGAAGATCCGGGGCGCCACCCCGCGGCCGTTTTCAGTGACCAGCCCGGCCAGATACATATCTTCCGCCTCGGCCACCAATTCAGTGACCAGTAGACCCATACGCCCTTCGGCGCCGTGGACCGAGACCGGGATCACGAAACACCCTCCTGGTCGCGGGTCATCAGATTATTCAGGGTTCCCTCGTAGAACTGGACGAGATAGGTCAGGCTCTGTTCAGAGACAGGCACAAGCGGCAGCCGAAGATCGCGGTTGCACAAACCCGCCATGCACAGGAGCTCCTTGACCGGGACGGGATTGCTTTCGATGAAACAAGCCGTGGTGATGGGGTCGAAGGCGCGGCTCATGGGCCAGGCCTGGTTGATGTCACCCTGTGCCCAGGCCTTCCAGAAACGCACCATGGCCCCGGGCAACAAATTGCTGATCACGCTGATGGCACCGCGGCCGCCCAGACCGAAGATCTGGAAATTCAAGACGTCATCCCCGGAAAATACCTTCAGGTCGCAACGGCCGATGGCTTCCTCGATCTGGGGCAGATTACCACTGGCCTCCTTGAGCGCAACGATATTAGGTTCGGCACTCAACTGGGCCGCGGTTTCAGGCAGGATATTCACCGCTGTACGTCCAGGAACATTGTAGAGCACGATGGGGATGTCGACCGCCCGGGCGACCGTCCGGTAGTGGGCCAGCAACCCGTGCTGTTGTGGCTTGTTGTAGAAAGGGGAGATGAGCATGGCCGCGTCGGCCCCCCATTCCTTGACCTTTCTGGTCAAATCCACCGTCAACTCCGTGGAGTTGGACCCGGATCCGGCAATCACCGTGCATTTCCCGTCGCACATCTCCACGGCCGTGCGGATCATCCACTCCCTGTCCGCCGAGCTGAGGGTAGCCGCCTCCCCTGTGCAGCCGGCAGGCACGACACCCGCCACACCGGCGTCGATCTGGCGTTGAACCAGGATCCGCCAGGCTTTCTGATCGAGTTTGCCGTCGGCGAAGGGAGTAACCAGGGCGGTATAGATTCCGTCGGGCATTTCCCAGGCATTACTACTCATCGATCCAGACCTTTCCGTGAAAACTGATTACCGCCGGTCCGCGCAGGCTGAGCGAAGAATTTTCCATGTCGGTACTCACGATCAACAGATCGCCGCCGCGTGTGCGCAGTGTGACCGGGCTGTCTGTGAGGCCCAACCGGCACAGTACCACCGCCACGGCCGCGGCGCCAGTGCCGCAAGCCAGGGTCTCGGCCTCCACTCCCCGCTCGTAGGTGCGGATCAGGAAATGACCGGTCCCTTCCTCGCGGGCCACCCAGTTCACGTTGGTGCCCAGCGGGGCGAAGCGCGGGTGGTTTCGTAGGCGGGCGCCCCAGGCTGTGACCGGGACGGTTTCGATATCGGCTGCAGGATCGGCTTTGCTGTCGAGCAGGGGAACAACCAGGTGGGGCACTCCCGTGTCGCAGAAATGATGGGCGGGCCAGGATGTCTTTCCCACGTCGACATCGAGGACAAGATCCCGCCAGGGCGGCAAGGTGACTTCGATGTCCTGAGGGCCGTGCCGTACTCCCTCAAGAAGGCCGGCTCGCGTGTCGAAACGGCAGCTGTCCTGAACCAGACCGAGCTGGTGGGCGAAACTCACGCTGCACCTTGCCCCGTTGCCGCACAACTCGGCTTCGCCGCCGTCGGCGTTGAAGTAGGTCATGCCGAAGGATGATCCGGACGAGGAGCCGGGGCCGATGAGGATCACGCCGTCCGCCCCTACTCCCTTGCGCCTGTCGCACAGGGCTGTTATGCGGTCGAGTCCCAAGTCCGCGCCGTCCAGAGTGCTGTGATCGATCATGATGAAGTCGTTGCCGGCGCCGTGCATCTTGACGAAGGGAATCCGGTGACTCATTCATCCTCCTCGGGGACCGAGAGTGTATCGCCGGTGGCGCTTCCGCTTTCATCCAGAGTGTCGGGCGCCGCCGGTTCGGGATCCGGCGGGGTCCAGGGCGAGATGGAATAGGTGATTGCCGGTATTTCCAAGGCGGTTTCCAGACCAGGTACGATCTCCACCCCGTCGACCATGAACCAGGGTTCCAGGAACCATTTCTGGACGTCGGCGGAATCCGGAGCCGTTGTGCGCAGGGAATCCGGAATATCAGTCAACAGGGTGTCCACGACACCGCTGAAGGTCGAATCCCCATCCACATCCACGAAGAAGATTACACGGGCCAGACCGGGCTTGACCTCACCGATGACCCCGCCGCTCCCGGGGTCGAGCAAAAAGATCGTGTTGGCGGAGCCGTCCTCGGTGGCGGGGGTCCAACCGGTGTCATCCTCGGCCACGGCCATGGTCCAGGCCATGACCTGTCCTCCGTGCTCAGGTTCAGCGAAGGGACCGACGAGGATCCGGCCGGGGGTGTTCCAGGCGTACAGGGTGGTCACCCCGGGTGAAACCTCCGGGTTGGCGGTCGTCAACCGCAGGGTATCGGGCAACAGCCCCTGGGCTTCCTTGTCCCCCGGGCGGAGATTGTTGTCGGGATCCGAGAAGGCGCGGATCAGCCAGGGTCCGCCGGGTACGGGCAACCAATCGAATCGGTAGGCTCCGGTCTGGTCGGTGGCGGTGCGCCGGAGCAGCGGTTGTTGGAAATATTCCAGTGTGTCAGGAGGTACGTCGTAGAGCTCCACAACACCGTCGGTCACGGCCGATTCGGCCATGAGGAGGATGCCGTTGATGGCTCCTGCGGGGATGGAATCACCAGTGGAAATGGGGAAACG
>CBDUYZ010000295.1:0-3580 GCA_965371575.1 uncultured bacterium | reverse complement strand
TTCCAGGCCCAGTGGCTGAAGTGGCTGTCGGTGGACACGCCGATGACTTCCACGCCGCGGCTCTTGAACTCCTCGAGCTGCTTGTCGAAGGCGATGATCTCGGACGGACACACGAAGGTGAAGTCCAGAGGGTAGAAGAACAGGACCACGTACTTGCCCTGATAGTCGGAAAGCTTGAATTTGTCGTTGAAGCTGTTGTCCGGCATCACGGCGGTGGCGGTGAAGTCGGGAGCCTCCGTCGAGACAAGGGGTATGGATACGAAATCGAAGTCCAGGTTGTCCATGAGAATTCTCTCCTTGAAACAGGTTATTTGAATGGTGCGGTGTCAGCCGCCGCCTCGTGAAAAAAACGTAAACACAATTATATATTAATCCGGGTTAATGGGCCGGTTTGTTCTGCGGGCTCTGGTACGGTTTCCTGCTCCGGCAGTCGGGGCAGGTCCCGAAATATTCCAGTCGATGTCCCGCGACCAGGAATCCCGCCAACTCGGCGGGCTGGGCGGGAATCTGGTCCGGATCCAGCGGGTGAATGTCGTCGATCCGGCCGCATTCGGTACACCGCACGTGGTAATGCTGTTTCGCATTTCCGTCGAACCTGGCTTCGGCGCCAGCGAAGTCCATCTTGAGGATCAGGCCGTCCTCGTGCAGGACTTCCAGGTTACGGTAGATCGTGCCCAGGCTGATTCGAGGCAACCGCCGGCGAACAATCGCGTAGAGTTCAATAGCGCTCGGATGTGACGTCATTTGACACAGCTCTTCCAGGATCACCTTGCGCTGCGGCGTGTTGCGTCGAAGTTTTGAGTTTGCCATGGTCATGTTTTTACCTGATCCAGGGTCTATACAGGGCTTTTCGGCCAATTGACACGTTAACTGGGGGATAGTTAACAGGAATGATTACCAAAGTCAACCCTTTGGTGTATTTTCAAAATACTGGCATCCCGTTTAAACCCTTGGGGAAGCCCGGACGTCTAAAGTAATGAAGCAATTGGCTGGAACCGCCACCAATCGAGACAAGGAAACATCATTCTCATGATCAACCGAAGGTCAACCAAACCGATCGCAGAGGGTGTCGGGGAAATCCTGGCCATCGATTGCGGTCTGGCAGACCGGGCCGCCAAGGGCGACCGGGTCGCCTTCGAGGAGATCTACAGGCGTTATGTGAACAGGGTTTACGGGCTTTGCCTGCGCCTGACGACCGATGTCGGCGAGGCAGAAATCCTCACCCAGGACACCTTTGTCAAAGCCTGGTTCGCCATCGCCGGGTACGCCGGTCACGGCAAGCTGGGTGGCTGGCTGGGCCGCGTGGCGGTTAATCTGTGGCGGGACCGGTTCCGCGCCACGGCTCGCAGGAGGCGGCTGGTGACAGAGATGACCGTCGATCGGTACGGAAATGATGAGGCGGTGGCTTCGGCCAGTATGACCGGAGCGCCCCGCCAGAGCCGGGATGGTGTCATCGACCTGCTGACCGGCCTGGATCTGGAACGCTGCATCGCACGGCTGCCCGAGGGCGGCCGCCTGGTGTTTGTTTTCCACGACGTGGAGGGCTACACCCACCGGGAAATAGCCGAATTGCTCGATCTGGCCGTCGGGACGGTGAAAGCCCAGCTACACCGGGCCCGCCGCCTGCTCAGAAACATGTTGGCAGAAGACAGGGAGGCCGCTCATGGAGCGTAATCCATCAAACAATGACAAGCGGGACAGTCAGTTGAGCCGTCTGGCGGGACAGATGCGGGACACTGGCACGGCCCCGAACCGGGATCTGTGGCCGGGCATCAACGCCGCCATCGACAGGGAGGAGCCGAGGTCCACCCGCAGGAAACACGTGACCTGGCTGCGACCCGTCGCCGTGGCCGCGGCATTGACCCTGATGCTGGCCGCGGGCTGGGTCGGCATCAGTTCGATCACCCGGGACGTGATCACCGGAGATGTGGGTTCACCAGACATCGCCGGAGAGTCAGCAGCCCCGGCCAGGGGCCTGGCGGTCATCGACAAGGCCCTGGACGAGTTGGCGCTCGCCCTGGCCGATGATCCCGAAAACAGGAATCTGTCCCATCTTGTACTCATGGTTCATAAGACGCGGGGAAACCTGCTGCGCAGGAACACTGAAAGCCTCGTGCGCAATTGAGATTCTGTTCGACAATCAACCGTCCGGCTAGTCCGGTGGACCCACAGGAGGATACACAATGATCAGGAACAAGGAATTCAAGCTCGGATTCATGGCTTTGCTGACCGGCCTGCTGGTGATTACGCTGGCCGTGCCGGCCGCGCTGGCGGACAAGGAAGTCAAGGAATCCGGCCCCGCCTCGGCCACCGGGATCGTCATGATCGAAAACATCTCGGGTTCGATCGTTGTCGTGGGCTGGGACAAGGCCGAAATCAAGGTGGAAGGAACCCTGACCGGCGATATCGAGGAACTCAAGTTCAAGACGGACAAGAAGAAAAGCCGGATCGAGGTCGTCTATCCCAAGGACAAGAAGAACATAAAAGGCGAGGCCAACCTGGTGATAAACGTGCCCCGCGCATGCCGCCTGGAGGTAGAGTGCATCAGCGCCTTCATCGAGGTCTCCAAGGTCACCGGCTTGGTGGATGTATCGTCCATCAGCGGGGATGTCACGGTCACCGGTGAATGCGAAGAACTCGAAGCCGAATCGATCAGCGGCGACGTATTCATCGACGGCGGGGCTCCCGAGGTGGAAATCGGCAGTATCAGCGGCAAGGTGACGGCTCGCGGCAAAGCCAGCGAGATCGACGCCCAGACCGTCAGCGGCAGCATCGACCTGGACTTCGATACCTTCCTGAACCTGAACGTGGAATCGGTGGCCGGGGACGCCACGGTCAAGGGCGGCCTGGCCGGCGACGGTTCGTTCAGCCTGGAGCTGCACAGCGGCGATCTGACCCTGACCGTTCCCGGCAACGTGAGCGCCGACTTCGAGATCGAGACCTTCTCCGGGGAGATCGACAACGCCTTCGGCCAGAAGTCGCGCAAGACCAGCAAGTACACCCCGGGCAGGGAGCTGGAGTTCACCGTCGGCGGTGGCGACGCCAGGGTGAGAATCAACACCTTCAGTGGGGATGTGGTGATTCGAAAGAAGTAGGTGGATGTTTGGGCCCTGAAAGGGTCTCCTCGCCCAAAGAATCCGGGATGTCCTCGGCCTGCGGCCTGCGAATTACCCGGATTTTTTTGGCGAGGAGACCCTTTCAGAGCCTAAAAACCACTTAAATCAGCCGAATCGGTACATTGGAGGCGGAATTCAAGTGTTATGCGGGAATTTGGACTAAAAAACCGTAAAAAATTGTAGTTTTTCTGTTGACAGGCATTGGGGTAGAGTTCCTAATTACTGGCATCAGTAGAAAAGCTGACCTTAGTTCATGCAATTAAGAGGCAATAAAGAGGTTGCCTCACCGCCGCGCAACTTGGTTAATCACGATGGATCGATGTGAATCGGACCTGTGCGGTCGGAGTGAGTGCTGGGTCAAAAAACAGGAGGTTGCTACTGATGAGGTCCAATACTTGGCGCGCAATCATGCTTCTTTCGCTGACGATTGTCCTGGTTTCCACTGCCATGGATGCCCAGGCCGC
>CBDUYZ010000294.1:0-3583 GCA_965371575.1 uncultured bacterium | reverse complement strand
CTCGTATTTCTACGATATCGTCGGCATCGAGTCCGAAGGCACCGCGGCGGATTTTCAGATGGGCCAGCTTTCCTATCTCTACGGCACCCGTTTCGTCAGCTACCTGGCCTACCTCTACGGACCGGAAAAGATCATCGAGTGGACCGGACGCGGCGAGGGAACCAAGCGGTCCTTCTCCCGGCAGTTCAGAAACGTTTTCGACATGGACATGGGCGACAGCTGGCGGGACTGGATAGACTGGGAAAAACAGTGGCAGCAGGCCAACCTGGATTCCATCCGCCAGTATCCCGTCACCCCCCTGAAGGTGGTCTCCGAGCGCGCCCTGGGGTCGGTATCGCGGTCCTACTACGACTCCGCCTCGCGTCAGGTCTTCGCCGCGGTTCGTTATCCGGGGGAATTCGCCAACATCGTGGCCATCGACGTGGACACCGGGAAGATGCGAACGATCTGCGACATCGACACGCCTTCGCTCTACTTCGTCACCTCCCTGGCCTACGACGATTCCACCGGCACCCTGTTTTTCACCACCAACAACGCCCGCGGCTGGCGCAACCTGAACTCGGTGGACATCGCCACGGGCAAGACCAAAAGGCTGATCAAGTGGGCCCGCACCGGAGACCTGGCCTTCAACAAGGCCGACCGTTCCCTGTGGGGGATCATGCACAACAACGGCCTGTCCCACATCATCCGGATACCTCCGCCCTATGACGCCATGTACGACGTGCTGCCCCTGTCCTACAAGCAGGACTTCTACGACATCGACATCTCACCGGACGGTCGTTACCTGACCGGAACCCTGGTCGACGTGTCGGGACGGTCCAAACTCGTCAGGATAGAGATAGGCAGCCTGATCATGGGCGAAACGGCGCTGGAAGAGTTGTGGGAATTCCACAAGAACGCTCTCCTGAACTTCGTTCACTCGCCGGACGGCCGTTACCTCTACGGTTCGTCCTACGTGACCGGGACTTCGAACATATTCCGTTACGACACGGTCGACAGCACCATGGAAGCAGTCAGCAACGCCGAAACCGGCTTGTTCCGGCCGATGCCCGCGATGGGGGATTCGCTGCTGGCCTACGAATACACCGGGGACGGCATGCGACTGGTCCGCCTGCTCGACGACACCCTGGAGGACATCGCGGCGATCCGGTACCTTGGTAACGACATCATCGAGAAATATCCGGTGCTCGAGGAATGGGAACTGGGTTCGCCCCGGCACATCGACCCCGATTCTGTCATCACCTTCGAGGGCGACTACAACGCCTTCCGCAGCATGCGTCTGAATTCGATCTATCCCATCATCGAGGGTTACAAGGTCTACACCACGGGTGGGCTGCGCTGCGACTTCAGCGACCCGGTGGGGATGCACGCGTTCGATGCAGCGGTTTCCTATTCGGCCCAGAAAAATCTCGCGACGGACGAGCGTGTCCATCTCCGGTTCAAGTACCGCCATCACCCGTGGAACCTGTGGGGCGCCTGGAATCGGGCCGATTTCTACGACCTGTTCGGCCCCACCAAGGTCAGCCGCAAGGGCTTCCAGATGGGCCTGGGATACAACGGTTACATCCTCGAAGAGGCGCCCAAGACGCTGAAGTACAACCTGAGCTTGGCCAACTACTGGGGGCTCGAGGTGCTGCCTGAATTCCAGAACATCCCCACCAGCTACGACAACTTCATGACGATCGGCGGGTCCATCCGGTATTCGACCGCCCAGGGCACCATCGGCGGCATCGAGGCCGAGAAGGGTTTCCTGACCTCCCTGAACTTCATGAGCACATTGGTCCGTGGCGATTATTTCACCCGGACCCACCTGGATCTGACCTACGGGTTCCTCACCCCCATCGACCACTCATCACTGTGGTTCCGGGCGTCCGGCGGACAGGGCACCGGACCCCTGGACGAACCGTTCTCAAACTTCTTTTTCGGGGCCTTCGGCAACAACTATGTGGACCATGGCAGCGTGAACCGGTACCGTAGCTACTACAGTTTTCCGGGCCTGGAAATAAATGAGACCGGCGGGCGGAACTTCGCCAAGGGAGGCGTGGAATGGACCCTGCCTCCGTTGCGTTTCCGGAAGATGGGCCTGGCAAATTTCTACGCCACCTGGGCCCGGCTGGCTCTTTTCAGCCACGGGTTGGTGGCGAATTTCGACCGGGATGACGACTGGCGGACCAAAGTCTTCGATGTGGGAGCCCAGCTCAACGTGAAACTCGTGCTTTTCTATTCCCTGTCGTCGACCCTGTCGGCCGGGTACGCCAGGGCCTTCGAGGAGGGGTTCGATCCGCGGAACGAGTGGATCGTCTCATTGAAGATCCTGCGCTGATGATACTGGCCGCCCAGTTCTCCTTCGGCCTGCTGCCGGTGGCGCTGTACCTGATGGGCCTGGTGGTCATGGACAGCTACAAGCTGGTGCGGGTGCAATCTGTTCTGCTGGCTGTGGCCGCAGGGTTTGTCGCACTTGTGATCTGCAATTTTCTCAATCCCCGGGTCATGGACTTGACCGGAACCGACGCGGTGGTCTTTTGCCGCTACCTGGCACCAGTCACCGAAGAAATGATCAAGGCCTCTTATCTGGTTTTCCTGTTCCGCCGTCAACGCATCGGATTCCTGGTCGACGCCGCCATTTTCGGCTTCGCGGTCGGGGCTGGCTTCGGCATATTGGAGAACATCTTCTATCTCAGCCTGATTCCCGACGCCAAACTCTTCATCTGGGTGCTGCGCGGCTGTGGCACGGCGCTGATGCACGGCAGCACCACCGCGATTTTCGCGGTCATCGTCCAGAACCACTGTCAGGGCAAGGATTCCCTGCGGATCGGCCACCTACTGGGCGCGGTGGGCGTATCGGCAGTGCTTCACTCGATGTACAATCATTTCCTGATCTCCCCCGTGTTGACCGCCTTGGGCCTGGTGCTGGGCGTGCCCCTGATCACCTACGTAATCTACCAGCACAGCGAAAAGGCCCTGGAGAAATGGCTGGGGGTGGGATTCGACGCCGATTCGGAAATGCTCGCCATCATCAGCGCGGGCAAGGTGTCGAACACGCGGATCGGCGTGTACCTGATGTCCCTGCGGGACCGCTTTGCTCCCGAAGTCGTCGCCGACATGATCTGCCTGTTGCGGATCCAGATCGAGTTGGCCATCGAGGCCAAGGGGCTCCTCATGTTGAGAAAAGAAGGGTACGACATCGAACCCGGCCCAGAAATGCAGGTGAAGATAGATGAGATGCACTACCTGGAAAAAAACATCGGGGCAACCGGGCGGTTGGCGGTGATGCCGCTCCGACAGAGCGGAGGCCGGGATTCCTGGCAGAAGAATCTGTTAAAACAGGGCTGACGGAGGGCTGCTTATTCAGTCTGGAGGCGAACCTTGTACCCCAGCCCCTCGATCACTCCGACCACCTTCGCCGTGTCGAGATCCCGACCCTGGACAATCGCCCGACCATCTTCGAGATAGACCCGGCAATCCGTGACCCCTGACATTTCCGACACCGCCCGCTGGATGCTGTCCGCACAGTGACTGCAGTTCATGCCCTCCACGACGAACTCCAGGGTGCGGGAATCGTCATCCACCCGGCACACCTCGT
>CBDUYZ010000293.1:0-3596 GCA_965371575.1 uncultured bacterium | reverse complement strand
TCCGCCGGCAGGCTGGTCGACAGGCCGTTGATGTAGATCTCGTCGGTATCGCGCCCCTCCGGCTCCAGGAACAACAGGTGCCGATTCTTGTCGGCGAACCGGACCACCTTGTCCTCGATGGAGGGACAATAACGAGGGCCCCGGCCCTTAATCAGGCCCATGAACAGCGGGGAGCGGTCCAGGTTTTCGCTGATGATCCGGTGGGTTAGCTCGTTGGTGTAGGCCAGATGACAATCGATCTGATCCGGTGCGAACTGTTCCGTACGAAAGGAGAATGGAGTCGGGTTGTAGTCGCCGGATTGTCTTGTAAGTTGTTTAAAATCAACAGATTGTCGAGAAACCCTGGGTGGGGTGCCGGTCTTCAATCGTTTCAAATCGAAGCCGTAATCGACCAGCCTGCCGCTTAACCCCTCGCAGCTTTCCGCGCCTTCGCGGCCCCCTGCTGTGCGATTTTCGCCAACGTGCATCAGACCCTTCAGAAAGGTGCCCGTACACAACACGACCCGTGCTGCGGCCAGGGTCCGTCCGCAGCGCAGCGATACTCCTGTCACCCGGAGCCCTCCGAGGTTTTCAGGACCTTCTTCAAGGATGGAATCGACCGTCAGATCGATCACGTCATCAATCACCACATCCAGATTGTCCTGGGCCAGCACTTTCTCCATCATCAGGCATTGATAAGCGTGTTTGTCTGCCTGAGCCCGGGGCGATCTCACGGCGGGCCCCTTTTTGGTGTTGAGAATCCGGAACTGGATGCCGGATTGGTCGATGGCGACGCCCATTTCTCCACCCAGAACATCAATTTCCCTGACGAGATGGCCCTTGCCCAATCCGCCGATGGCTGGATTGCAGGGCATGCGTCCGATCTCTGTGACCTCGTGGGTCACCAGGGCCGTCCGGGCGCCCAGGCGGGACGCCGCCAGGGCCGCCTCGATGCCCGCGTGACCGCCCCCCACTACGATGATGTCGAATTCATGGGCTTTCACGGCTACTTCCCCACGCAGAAGCGCTGGAACACGCTTTCCAGAAGCTGTTCGGTGAACACACGCCCCGAAACCTCGCCCAGGTGGCTGAGGATGGAGGACAGCATGGTGCCGATCACCTCGTCACCCGGCGCGTTAGACTCGATTTCCTGGATCAGGATCTTGAGATCGGACCGGCAAGTGGCCAGCTTGTGAAGGTGGCGTTCGTTGAGCACTACACCCATGGCCACCGCCTCCTGCAGACGGAATCCCCGGACAGCCGTGTCAAGTGCCGCCCACAGCTCGGGCAGGCCCCGTCCTGTAAGGTTGGAAATATATAAATTGTTGTTACTATTGATTTTACCGTTGTCGATAAGGTCCGCTTTTGCCATCACCCTGATGACCGGACCATCGTAGCCTTCGCCGGGATCAGGGGCCGGATTATCAGGATCGGACAAAAGCAGCACCAGGTCGGCCTCGTTCACTTTCTTCCATGTGCGGTCGATGCCCATTTTCTCCACCCGGCCGGGGTCGTCTCGCAGGCCCGCGGTATCATGAAACACGAACATCGTTCCTTTGTGAACCACACGGGCTGAAATTACGTCACGGGTGGTGCCGGCTTCGCCATCGACGATGGCCCGCTCTTCTTCGAGCAGGGCGTTGAACAGGGAACTCTTCCCCACGTTCGGCGGACCCGCCAGGACCACTTGGATCCCGTCGCGAAGAAGGCGGCCGGCCGGGGCCATGGCCATCAATTCGTTCACCTTCGCGCAGGCCTTTTTCAAGGCGCTGATGATCTCCGCGGTCGGCACCCCTGCCTCTTCTTCTTCGACAAATTCCAACGACCCTTCGATCCGGGACAGCAATTCGAGCAGGGGATTTTCGATGGCCGACAACTGTTTATCGAGCCCCCCGAGCAACTGACGTATCGCGCCCCTGGCCGAGGCTTCGCCCTCGGCGTGGATGAGGTCCGCCACTGCTTCGGCTTGGTCCAGGCTAAGCTTCCCGTTGAGGAAGGCGCGTCGCGTGAATTCCCCGGGTCCGGCGGGTTTCGCACCAGCCTTCCGACAGGCGGCCACGACCATCCGGGCGACCATCCGGCCCCCGTGGCAGAAGAACTCTATCGTGTCTTCACCTGTGTAGCTGTGAGGGCTCAGAAGGGGCAGGGCCAATACCTGGTCGATCGGATAACTTGTTTCCTTGTCTGTGGTTGGTGAAAACAGTATACCGTATACAGCTCGGTGAGACTCGATCTCCGGTCCGAAGCGGCGGCTTTCAAAGACCTGGGCGGCCACCGCCACGGCTCCTGGTCCGCTCAGGCGAACCACCGCCACCCCCCCCTCTCCTTCCGGGGTAGCCAGGGCCACAATGGTGTCATTTTCCATGGTCCCACCTCCTCCCGCCAAACGAAAATTCCCCGCCGGGAGCCGTCAATCAAACAAAGGGAGCGACGCCGAAACGCCGCTCCAATGATAATCCAGAACAATCGGAAAATCAGGCGTCGGAATTGTTCAATTCTTCGGCGCCGTCACTCCGACGGTCAACCACAGGTTCAACTCCGTTCGCCTGTACCTCGTCGTGGGCTTTTTCCTGGGCCTCTTCCTCCAGGGAGATCACCACGTGCTTGCCGCCGGAACTATCCATGGTGAAGGTGCGAAACCCGCCCAGTTCTTTGGTCTCCATGTGAACTATCCGTCGCTCGCGCGCCGACATGGGTTCCATGTGGAAAGGCTGGCCGGTTTCACGGATCTGCACAGCGACCTCGGCCACCCGCTTACCCAGCGCCTCTTCACGGCGCATGCGGTAGTTGTTGATGTCGAGATTGATCCGCGCCCTTGCGTCGATGGCGTTGCTGGCCATACGCTCAACCAGGTGTTCGACCGCGTCGACGGTTTGGCCGTGCCGGCCGATCAGCATCCCGGCGCTGGCATCGTCCGTGGTGACCTTGACCTGGCGATATTCACCGGGAAAGGTTTCACACTGGCAGGGGAATCCCGTCCGGACCAACATGCCGTCCGTCAGCTCTGTCAGGGCGGCGTCGAGACCTTCCTCTGTCACCGAACCAAGCGCCTTGGCGTATTTGACGCCCTTTATGCCGCTGAGAATCACTTCATCACTGACATGCGCCCTGGTGAAGGTGGGTGCTGGCCGTTCCTGCACCATTCGCTCGGGTACGGGCCCGGTCGGCGCTGGTTTCTCCGTGGGCGCCGTGAGATGTTCCTCGCTGGCGGGAGATTCGGTTTGGGCCGCCACACGCTTTTCCCTGAGCCGCGAGCCCAGCCCGCCAAATGCCCGGCGGGATTTGTTTGATTTGGTCACGCTGTCCTTTTCCTTCTGTTCAGTGGGTTTGGGTTCCTCGCGTGGAGCCGGGACGTTCTGCACTGTCGTTGTGTTTGGGGCTTCCGTCACATCCACCACTTCCTTCTTCAAGGGACGGATGGGGGTTTCGTCCCGGGGTACGGAATCACTCCGGGCGGCTCTGGCTGGCCGGTTGTTTTCCTTCGTGGCCCGGTTTCGATTGTCCCGACGGGTCTCGCCACCTCCGTCCCGGCCGCGGCTTTCGCGGGCGATACCGCGGCGGTTTCGAGAGCCGCGTTCACTCGGTTGACCCTGGTGTTGGTCCTGTTTCTGGTCCTG
>CBDUYZ010000292.1:0-3623 GCA_965371575.1 uncultured bacterium | reverse complement strand
GAACTCGTAGTAGTAGACGCCCCGTGCGGCCACCGAATCGCTGAACAAATCCGCCCCGATTTCCGCCATGCCCGCCAGGTCCCATTCGGGGCTGGCCAGGGCGGCGGCGCGATCGGCGGGTGGCGTGGGCACCGTGCTGCCGATGTAGGACGGATAGGTTGAAACGTACGAGCCGTCGTGGAGAAATCCCCGCCAGATCTCCACGCGGTGGAAATCGGGGTCGCTGGGATTGGTCCAGCTAAGATGGGTCTCTTCATGGCCGGGCGAAACGGCGGCAGAAGTGACGCCGCCGGTAGGCGTGATGTCGAATTCGATGTCGTCGGTGACCTGCAGGACCTGCATGCTGCCGTCACGGAACTTTCCGTGGACCGTATGGATTTCCTCAGTAGCCGGAATGGTCCATGGATGCACGTCGCTCAGCGGCACCCAGTCCTCGGGCCAGGTGACGCCGTCGTTGCTGAAACGCATCTCGACGGCCCGGACAACTGAGATGTCCAGGATAACGTTGGGATCGTTGGTGGCCTCGGCGCCGCCGTTGATGACGAAGGAGCCATGGGGCTGGGAGGTGTCCAACGTGGTGGAGGCCTGGGGTCCGGCGGGATCGGCTTCCAGGTTGCCGGCCATATCGGTGCCCACGGTGTAGAATTCGTACAGACCGTCCCCAGCGGCGGCGGCGAAGTCGATGGGGCTGATCGAGTAGGAGCCGTAACTGGTCCACGAGCCCCCGGCATACCGGTAGAAGAGTTCGAGCTGATCGAATCCGCTGCCGATATCGTCGGCCTGGAAGGCGACGCCGAAATTCACAAGATACTGGGTGGGGTCGAGTGGATCGGCGCTGGTCGTCGGGGGAAAGGGGTCCTGTGTGGTGCTTTCGATGTTTGAATCGACGGAAACCGTCTCCACTAAATTGCGGGCCTGGGCCATGAAGAAGTACAGCTGGAAATCGACCAGGCCGGTGAATTCGTGACTCAAGCCGGTGATCCAGCCGCTTTCGTCCTCTATGGTCGTGAACCCGGCATCGGTGCTCATGAAGACGTTGTATTCGACGGCCCCGTACTGCGATTCGTCGCTCCAGCTAACGGTGTTGGTCGTGCCGGGCGTGAAGGCGGGTTCCGGATCAATTGTCGGGGGCGTGGGGGCGACGCAGATCACATCCACCGTGGACGTGGCGGAAATGTCCACGACGATTTCCTGGTTTTCCGGCGTCCGGAACCGCCCGGAATCGATGCCCAGGGAAACGAGCGCGATGTTGTAGCCCTTGTCCCGCATGGTGATCGTGAAAAGATCGGCCGGATCGGTCAAACCGACGCCGGGATCCAGGAACGTGAAGTCGATGGTGTAGTCAGCGTCGCCGTTGGGGGTGATGATGTGCGTGTCAAGGGCACCGGTCAGGGGCGAGTGCACCAGGATGTCACCCTGGTCGAAGGTCAACCAGCGCGAGGCGACAATCCGGATCGAGTAGCCTCGCATGACGGGAGTGTCCACCGCGTCGGGGATGTAGCCGTAGATCACGTCCACGGATTCGCCGCAGAAGAACCGGGGTACGGAGGGAGTCACGGTCATTGTCGCGCCGCCGTCGGCCAGGGCCGGGACGGTCGCAAGCAGGAGAATCAGCAGGACTCCGGTTGCGGTCTGGGCAAGCAGAGACCTGAACCGGAGCTTCATATACGAATCCAACCCGCCGTCAGGGGCGAGTTTGATGCGACCGTGCATTGGCGGTTCCTTCCGGAATGACAGGGACAGTGAAGGACAAAGTAAGGTCGAACCCGTTTGGCCGCCGCCATTTGTTCCGGGATCGATAGTCCGTAAATAACATTCATCTATTATAGTGCATCGGGTAGGGGAATGGTACCTATTTTTTTGATGTTTGGGAGAGATTTTTAAAATATCTACATCAAGGCGTGGCTGGCCCGAAAAATTCTTAAATTGTTATGATTGATGCAGAATCTGGAGGGATTTCCGCCGGAAATGGTATAGAGTTCGGTCGGGACGTCTGTGTTTTCCGATCCTGGGGCTTTTGCGAGGATATTTTGGGATGAAATTGGCCATCTGTTCGGTTGGTGAGCTCTTCGGTGGGGTGGAAAGGCACATCCTGGGGATGTGTACCTGGCTGAAACGCGAGGGCCACGAATTCGTGCTGATCCTGTTTCATGATCGGGAACTGGCCAGGCAGGCCCGGCAGATCGGGGTGGAGCCGGTGATTTTGGAGACTCGGGGGAGTTTTGATCTGGGGGGGCCGGGAAAGCTGGCGCGGATTTTGGAAGAGCATGGGGTTGATGTGGTGCACGCCCACGGGTACCGTGCCGTCGTGAACTGTGCGTTGGCGAAGCGGAAGCACAAGTTTTCGATGATCCGGACGGTGCACGGGCTGGTAGAGTCGGCCGGGTGGTGGTCCTGCAAAGGGTTCAAGGGGAATTTCTACACCTGGCTGGAGCGGTATTTCGGCCGGCGGGCCGGGGCCGCCGTGGTCTACGTGACAGAGGATCTGCGCCGTCGGCACGCCAAATACGACCGGGGGCTTGTGACCAGGACGATCCACAACGGGATCGATCCCTTGAATCGGGAAGACTACTCCCGCCCCGCGGATCTGGAACCGGGCAGTTTTCATCTGGCAGCGGTGGGGCGGGTGACGAAGGTCAAGGGGCTCGAGTACGCGATCCGGGCGGTGGCCGTGCTGGATCCGGAGTTGAAGGTGGTTCTGAACATCATCGGAACCGGGCCGTTGACCGGGGAGTTGAAGGCGTTGGCTGACGAGCTTGGATTGGGGAACCGGGTTCGCTTTCTCGGATTCAAGGAAAACGTGTACGACTACCTGGCCCACAGCGACGCCCTGATCATGCCTTCGCTGCACGAGGGGTTGCCTTATACGATTCTCGAGGCCATGTCGTTGGAGGTGCCGATCATCGCGAGCAGGGTTGGGGGGTTGGTGGAGGTCATTGAGGACAATGAGAGCGGAATGTTGATCCCCCTGGGGGATGTGGAGGCCCTGAAAAATGGTATTTGCGCCCTTAAGGATGAACCTGGTCTGGGAGAGGCCATGGGCCAGGCGGCGCGCAGAATTCAGGCCAATAGATATAACCTTGAGACGATGGGGGACAGCTACAATGGTCTATTCCAGAAGGCCTTCTAGCACTCGGAATGATCGGTTTTGAGCGGTATTCCAAAAATAAATCGTATTTGAAATTGGGGCGAATAACGACTCCAATGACATGAATGAACACGTTGAAGCCTGAACGACAGGTATGGCGAACAACACCGGAATTGCAGGGCGGGGGGCAAAGACAATGAACGATTTGGATATAAGTATCGTCATTTTGACCTACAACCGTCCTGATATGCTAGAAAAGAATCTGAGAGGCGTTTGTGCGTTAGTTGGTGAGGTATGTGAAATCATTGTTGTGGACAATAGCTCCGATGATGCAACCGATAAAATGATTCGACAAAATTTTCCCGAAATAAAATATATTCACAATGAAGTAAATGAAGGGGTTGCTGGACGCAATAAGGGGCTGCGTGTGGCAAACGGATATATTGTCATTACTCTTGATGATGATGTCCTCGAGTTAGTTAAAGATGATATTGCAAATATTAAACGTCAATTCAAAGCGCAGCCGCGGTTGGGT
>CBDUYZ010000291.1:0-3631 GCA_965371575.1 uncultured bacterium | reverse complement strand
GCGACGGGCCCGGATCAGGTTCATGACGATCAACCCGCCTGCGAGGTCCGCGCCGATGCACAAGGCGCCGAAATACAGGGACCCGAGGTGGTTTTTCGCCAACCGGCTCAAGGGGAATCTGACCACGCAGCTTTCCGCGTCCGCAACCAAAAGCGTGGGGCGCAGGATGGCGATCATGGGGATCCTGGCGATCGCGAATAAACGCAGCGACCAGGTGGACTTGAACATGTTCCAGTCGGGCATGGCGTCTCCGGGACGAGGGATTCGAGTTTGGCGGGGCACGCGGGCAAAGTACCGCCGACCCCGGGGGAGATTGTTCAAATCTAGGCCATGTGCTAGATTTCAGGCAAGCCAATGATCCGCCGGCGCCCCAGATATCACTTCAGCGCCGGCCATGGGTTTTCTTGCCTGCCACGGGTTTGCCTCCTGCCGGCCCGCGGCCGAAAGGTGACCATGTCCGACCCAGCCGTACATCCCGCCACGCGGCAGTCCAAGCCCTACCAGCCCACCAACCACGTGCGGATCGTGACCGCCGCGTCCCTGTTCGACGGCCATGATGCCGCCATCAATATCATGCGGCGCCTCCTGCAGAGCAGCGGCGCCGAGGTCATCCACCTCGGACACAATCGTTCGGTGAAGGAGATCGTCGACTGCGCCGTCCAGGAGGACGCCCAGGGCATCGCCATCACCAGTTACCAGGGCGGACATGTCGCATACCTGAAATACATGCACGACCTGGTGAAGGAGTCGGGGGTGGACATCAGGATCTTCGCCGGGGGTGGCGGGACGATCCTGCCGGGGGAGATCGAGGAACTGCACGAGTACGGCATCACGCGGATCTACTCGCCGGACGATGGCCGTCAGATGGGACTGCAGGGCATGATCAACGAGGTGCTCCGGCAGTGCGATTTCGCGGTGGGTCAGGTCCCGACGGCCGATTCGCTGGCCGGCCATATGGATGGACTCGCCACCAGGGACCCGCGGGCGCTGGGCCGGTTGATCTCGCTGTCGGAAAACCACCCCGATCAGGATGAAGTGCTGATGGCCGCGGTGGCGGAGGCAGGGGGTAGGATCGCGGGTGACAAGGTCATTCCCGTGCTGGGCATCACCGGGACGGGCGGGGCCGGCAAGTCCTCGCTGGTGGACGAGCTTGTGCGGCGGTTCCTGGCCGATTTCCAGGACAAGACCATCGCCATCGTGTCGGTGGATCCCTCGCGGCGTCGCAGCGGCGGTGCACTGCTGGGCGACCGCATCCGCATGAACGCCATCGACCATCCGCGGGTCTATATGCGCTCCCTGGCCACCCGCCAGTCCAACCTGGCGCTGTCAAAGTATGTGAGGCAGAGCATCGACATCTGCCGGGCGGCCGGGTTCGACCTGGTGATCGTGGAGACCAGCGGCATCGGCCAGAGCGACACCGAGATCACCGATCATTCTGACGTCTCGCTATACGTGATGACGGCCGAATACGGCGCGGCGACCCAGCTCGAGAAGATAGACATGCTGGATTTCGCCGACCTGATCGCCATCAACAAGTTCGATCACCGGGGTTCGCTGGACGCCCTGCGCGACGTCCGCAAGCAGTACCGCCGCAACCATCAGCTGCTCGACGTCGAGGACGATCAGTTGCCGGTCTACGGCACCATCGCTTCCCAGTTCAACGATCCCGGCATGAACGAGCTGTACCAGGCGGTCATGACAAATATCGTGGCCAGAACCGAAGCGCCGCTGGAGTCCGCTTACGTGGTCACCGAGGCCATGGGCAAACGGGCCTTCGTCATCCCGCCCGAAAGGGTGCGTTACCTGGCGGAGATCGTCGAGGCCAGCGCCGACTACGACCGGTTCGTGGCCGAACAGTGCGCTTTGGCCCGCCAGCTCTACCAGCTGCACGGCACCATCGAGCTGCTGCGGGCGAACATCGGCAAGAAGACGGTCGAGGTGGTCGAACCCGGCACGGCCGGGGTCGTGACCGCCATCGAGCACGTGAGCGGGGAACCGGATTACCTGGACGACCTGGTCGATCTGTACCAGGACCTGGAAGGCCGCCTGGATGTGGCTTGCCGGAACAATCTGCGCGATTGGCCGGCGATGGTGCAACGTTACAAGGCCGACAAGTACGTGTTCCGGGTGCGCGACAAGAAGATCGAACAGGATCTGTTCACCGAGTCGCTGAGTCGCACGCGCATTCCCAAGGTGTGTTTGCCCCGCTACGAGGACTGGGGCGAAATTCTGCGCTGGTTGCTGACGGAGAACGTGCCGGGTTTTTTCCCCTTCGCCGCGGGGGTCTTTCCCCTGAAACGCGAGGGCGAGGATCCGACCAGGATGTTTGCCGGCGAGGGCGGGCCCGAGCGCACCAACCGCCGTTTCCACTACGTGTCGCTGGGCATGCCGGCGGCGCGCCTGTCGACTGCCTTCGATTCGGTGACGTTGTACGGGGAAGACCCGGACCGGCGTCCGGACATCTACGGCAAGATCGGCAACAGCGGCGTCTCGATCGCCACGGTGGACGATGCCAAGAAACTGTATTCCGGCTTCGACCTGGCCGACCCCAAGACCTCAGTCTCGATGACCATCAACGGCCCGGCGCCCATGATGCTGGCCTTCTTCATGAACGCGGCGATCGACCAGGGCTGCGAAAAGCACATCAAGGCCAATGGTCTGCAGGACGAGGTCCAGGCCAAGATCGACGCAATCTACCAGGCCAAGGGGTTGCCGCGACCGGAGTACCGGGGCAAGGGATCCGGTCTGCCCGAGGGCAACGACGGCCTGGGGCTGATGCTGCTGGGCGTCAGCGGCGACCAGGTGCTGCCGGCTGATGTGTATGCAAAAATCAAGGCGGAGACCCTGTGCACGGTGCGGGGCACCGTGCAGGCGGACATCCTCAAGGAGGACCAGGCCCAGAACACCTGCATCTTCTCCACGGAATTCGCCCTACGGATGATGGGCGACATCCAGCAGTATTTCATCGACAACGACGTGCGAAATTTCTACTCGGTGTCGATCAGCGGCTACCACATCGCCGAGGCCGGCGCGAATCCCATCAGCCAGCTGGCCTTCACCCTGTCCAACGGATTCACCTTCGTGGAGTACTACTTGTCGCGGGGTATGCCCATCGACAGTTTCGCGCCCAACCTGTCCTTTTTCTTCAGCAACGGCATGGACCCCGAGTACTCGGTCATGGGCCGGGTGGCCCGTCGGATCTGGGCCAAGGCCATGAAGAACAAGTACGACGGCAATGAACGCAGCCAGAAGCTGAAGTACCATATCCAGACCTCGGGCCGCAGCCTGCACGCCCAGGAAATCGCCTTCAACGACATACGCACCACCCTGCAGGCCCTGTACGCCATCTACGACAACTGCAACAGTCTGCATACCAACGCCTACGACGAGGCCATCACCACGCCGACCGAGGAAAGCGTGCGTCGCGCGATGGCCATCCAGTTGATCATCAACAAGGAACTGGGGCTGGCGAAGAACGAGAACCCCCTGCAAGGCGCGTTCATCATCGAGGAACTGACCGACCTGGTGGAAGATGCGGTGTTGACGGAGTTCCAGTCGCTCAGCGAACGCGGGGGGGTGCTGGGAGCCATGGAGCGCATGTACCAGCGCACGCGGATCCAGGAAGAGTCGA
>CBDUYZ010000290.1:0-3643 GCA_965371575.1 uncultured bacterium | reverse complement strand
AGGTCGCCGACACGATGCTGGACCAGGGCGTTGTCTAGATAGCAGCCAGATAGCGGCGAGCGTCTGCGGGTTCGGCCCGCACCAGAGCGGGGTGGCCATGTGCCGTCCCGCTTTTTTTGCCCTTGAAGCACAGTAAAAGGATTTGCCTCCTGCCTCGGTCCTGGGCGATATTCCGGACCGGTCCCCGCCCTCGGCGGAGGTCGCCAACGACGTCGTCGACAGGATCGTCCAGGACTGAGAAGAACCCCGGCTACCGGATCCCAGATCCGTCAGGAGGAAACGATGAGCAGCATCACCCGTAAGATGGCCGATTTCGCCATCAATTTGCGCTTTGAGGACATTCCCGAGGTATCGGTCAAGGAGGCCAAGCGCTTCCTGCTGGACAGCGTGGGTTGTGCGCTGGCCGCGGTCCCCAACGAGGACATGGCGGCCATGTACCGTTTCATCGACAAGTTGGGCGGCACTCCTGAGGCGACCCTGATCGGCAACGGCGTGCGGACCAATGCTGCCAATGCCGCCTTGATGAACAGCCTGCTGGTCCGGGCCTTCGACTACAACGACATCTACTGGGAGCAGGACCCCAGCCATCCTTCGGATATCATCTTCGGGGCGGTGTCCCCGGCCGAGGCCATGAAGAAGGGTGGCGCCGAAACGCTGACGGCCATTATGATCGCCTACGAACTGGAAATGCGCTGGTGCCTGGCCTGCTTCCCGGGCGTGCGCGAGGTGGGATGGCACCACGCGACGTTGACCCAGTTCGTTAGCCCCTTCGTGGCCGGCCGCATCTATGGCCTGGATCATGATCAGATGGTCGCCGCAGCCGGCATCAGCGGCAGCAGCCACTTCACCCTCGGCGGGGTGGTGGCCGGGCATCTGACCAACATGAAGAATACCGCCGATCCGTTGGCCACCCAGGGCGGCGTCCTGGCCGCACAGATGGCGGCCGAAGGTTACGGAGGGCCGGTCGAGGTCATCGAGGGCAAGGAGGGCTTTCAGCACGTGATCCACAATGTGGAGCTCAAGCCCGAGATCCTGCTCGACGGCCTGGGGGAGAAGTTCATCATCACCGACTGCGGCTACAAGGCCTTCCCGACCGAAGCGCTCACGCACCAGCCCATGTCCGCGGTGCTCAACATCATGCAGAAGAACGGGCTGGTGGCCGAGGACCTGGCTGCGATACACATCCAGACCACGGCGCGCGGGGCCGACATCCTGAGCGATCCCAGCAAGTACGATCCGCAGACCAAGGAAACCGCGGATCACAGCCTGCCCTACTGTCTGGCGGCCGTGGCCGCCGATGGAGGCGTCTATCCCAACAGCTTCGAGCAGGAAAAGCTGTTCGACCCGCGCATCCGCACACTGCTGGGCAAGATCAAGGTGGTGGCCAACGACGAGATCGACGGCATGTTCCCTGCGGTCAAGCGGGCCATCGCGACGATCACCACCGGTGATGGTCGCGAATTCACCGAGACCGTGGACCACGCCAAGGGCAGTCCCCGGAACCCGCTGAGCGACGACGAGCTGATCGCCAAGTTCCGGGCGAATTCGGAAGCTGTGATCGACACCGCGCGCCAGGACGAGATCATCGAGGCCACCTGGGGCTTCGACAGGATCGCCGACGTGGGCGAATACATGAAGCTGCTGGTGACTGCAAAGTAGCCGGACAGCCGGAAACTGAAAGCTGAGGCGTCGGGGACGCCTTGGTCACAGCGCAATCCCGGGAGGCTTGAGATGCAACCATTGAACAGAAGGTGCTTCATGCAGGCCGGGGCCTGGATGGCGGCGATGGCCCTGTCCGGTGGTGGAGTCCGGCCGTCCAGGGCCCGGGAAGGAGACGTCTTGGAGCCAACCGCTTCGGCCGTGCGATTCCACGGCGATGGTCTTTCGCTCACGCCGTCCGAGACGGCGGCCCTGTTGCTGAGGTTGACCGCCGCGTCCGATTTCGTCCCGGACAGATATTCCCGCGGCGGTGTCGTCGAGGTCCTTGAGACCAGGATCGCCCGGCTCCTGGGCAAGGAGCGGGCGGTCTTCATGCCCACCGGTACTCTGGCCAATCACCTGGCCGTACGAGCGCTTTGCGACACGCGCGGGAGGCGGGTCATAGCCCAGGCCGACAGCCACCTGGTCAACGACGCCGGGGATTGCCTCCAGACCCTGAGCGGTTTGAACCTGATCCCCCTGGCCCCGGGGCGGAGCTGCTTCACGGCCCGGGATGTGGAAGAAGTCCTGGCGCGAACGCAGAGCGGCCGCGTCGCCACGCGTGTGGGCGCGCTGTCCATCGAATCGCCCGTCCGTCGTCTCGACAACGCCGCGGTGCCCCTGGACGAACTTGAAGCCATCGTCGCGCCGGCCCGAGCGGCGGGTGTCGGTCTGCATCTGGACGGTGCCCGCTTACCGCTTTACTCGCCTCATCTGGGGGTCGACCCCGCGGACGTCGCCGCCCTGTTCGATACGGTCTACATTTCCCTGTACAAGTGCTTCAGCGCTCCGTCGGGAGCCGTGCTGGCCGGTCCCGCCAGTCTGCTCGACGACCTCTATCACCCCCGCCGCATGTTCGGCGGCGGCATGCCTTCGGTCTGGCCGTTCGCCTCTGTGGCCCTGCACCATATGGGCGATTACTCCGCGTCGGCGGCGCAGGCCCTGGCGCTTGCCGAGGATCTGTTCGCCCGCCTGCAGGCCGACGGCCGGTGTCGCGTCGAGCGGGTGCCGAACGGCACCAACGTTTTCCGTCTACGTCTGGCGCAGGGGAATCCAGTCGACTGGCGATTCAAGCTCCAGCAGCGCGGAGTGGAACTCCCCGAACCGGACGCCGAGACGGGTGTGTTCACATGCAAGCTGAATCCCACTTGGATCCGTTCGACCGCGGACGAACTGGAACGGGCGCTGCTGGACAGCCTCTGAGCCGTATCGCACACCCCCGCTGGAACTTTTCCGATGGTAGGCTACGCTGGTCCGCCTGTGCGGGCGTTCGTCCCCTCAGAAAACGGGGCCCGAATATCGATCCGGGCCCCCAAACGGCTTGACCAGCTTTTCTATATCAACGGAACAACGATTTAACCGCACCCCAGCTGGTCGGATGATTGTCCACCGGTTCGCAGTTGGTGGTGTGCGCGCCCAGATGGGTGAAAGTGTCCTGGTCGAAGCTGTCGAAGTAGTCCGCCGGATCGTAGACGTCGTCGGCCACGGCCAGGATGGCGGGATCGGCATCGGCATTGGCGATGACCCACACGTCACCGGGAGCCAGGGTTCCCTCAAGGTACGCACCGAAGCCCAGGGTGAGGGAGCCGTTGTTGTAGCGCTCGATCTTGACGCGGCTGAGGTCGATGTCAGCGTTGGTGTTGTTGTAGATCTCGACGGCCTTGTTCTTGCCGGCCTTGTCGCAATTTCAAACCCGAGTACCCTCCCCAACTCCCCTAAGGTGGTTGTCGGGGATTTTGCCATGGATATTTCTATTCGAAATGATCTTCCGAAGCCAGATTTCAGGATCCTCCGTCCGGTGACACTCATTCCGGGGTTTAGACGAGATGCACACGCCGGTTGGCTTACGGATGGATCAAGGGAGGGTCATGACGGCAGAAGGCAATTTTACTATTACCTAAATTGAGCGATTCCAAAGATTGAAGATCTCCACCTGCCGGTGTAA
>CBDUYZ010000289.1:0-3663 GCA_965371575.1 uncultured bacterium | reverse complement strand
CGGCGGAATCGTATTCCCGGGCCATGATCCTGGTGTCGGAACTAGTGTAATTGTGTTCCCAGATGACGAAGAAGTTGCCGTCAGCATCCATGCCCACACAGGCATTCCTCTGGTTCAATGCGGTTGTGGTGTTGACCTGGAATTCACTGCCCTGGGGAGTGCAGGTCGAGTCGAAACGCTGGCCGAAGACCCCGCCATCGCTTCCGTCCTGGAGTTCACTCGTCCAGACGACGACGAAGTCGCCGCCTGAATTCATAGCCATCTCGGGCGCCCATTGGTCCTCGATGGTTTCGGTGTTGACCAGGATCTCTGCGGTCAGCGGGGTGCCGGTGTTGTCGTACCGGCGACAGTAGATGCCGGCGCCGTCCCCGTCCTGGTTGTCGCTGTTCCAGGTGACGACGAAGTTGCCCGCACTGTCCATGCCGACTTCGGGCTCGGTCTGGATACCGGCGGACGTCGTATTGACCTGAAACTCGCCGCCCACCGTGTTGCCGGAGGAATCATAGAGTTGGGCGTTGATGGCCTCGGTATCCGGGTCGCCACGCCCGCACCAGACGACGATGAAGTCCCCGTCTGCGTCCATCGCCACGGTGGGCTTTTCCTGGTCTCCGAAAACCGTGGTGTTGACCAGGAACTCGCCGCCCAGGGGGGCTCCGGAGGAATCGTAGCGCTGCCCGTAGACACCCTTTGAAGCGGCGTCATCCTTGCCGTCGATCTCCCAGATTATGACGAAATCGCCGTTGTCCTCCATGGCGATGGTTGGCTCATTCTGGTTACCCAAGATTTCGGTATTGACGATGAACTCGCTGCCCAGGGGGGTTTGATCCGCGGCAAAGCGCTGGGCCTTGATTTCGATATCATTGCCGTCGAACCAGGTGATCACGAAATTTCCGGCCGAGTCCCTGGCGACCGAGGGGGTGGATTGATTTCCATCGAGTTGCGTGTTGACCAGGATCTCGGTGGCCCCCGTCCAGCCAGGCAGGCACAGACCACCCAACAAGACAACCAGCGCCAACCCCGACTTGGCACCGGACACACGATCAAACGCTCTTGAAACCATGAAAACCACCCTGCAAGCAAAGGGTCCATGCAACAACAATGCTCCGACTCCGATTATTTATCGGCCAATCAGTAGCTGGATTTAGGCATCTCTTGCGGATTCAAAGGGTTGACGGGGCTTAGCTGGTTCCAGGCAGGGAGCAGACAAGGTTCCATTTCTCAAGCATTTCATGGAGCTTGGTCTGGGTTATGGGCTTGGTCAGGGTGTCGTCCATACCGGCGGCCAGACAGGCGTCCAGATCGCGGCGCATCACGTTGGCCGTCAGGGCGACAATCGGAATCCCAGCTACTTCACCCTGGAGCCGGCGAATGCGGCGTGTGGCCTCGTAACCATCCATCACGGGCATCTGACAGTCCATGAACACAAGATCGAATTCCTGTTCTTCCAGTATTTCCAGAGCCAGTTCGCCGTTTCCGGCAGTGCTGACCTGGCAGCCCAGTCTCTTGAGCATCTCCTGGGCAACCCGCTGGTTCAGAGGATGATCATCGACCAGCAGGATGCGGATCTGCTCGTCATCAATGGTGACGGATCCCCTTTGGCCGGGCTCGGGAATGGGCTTCCCTGCCCCTCGGCCCGGCGTCTTTTGGGCCAAACTCTGGTTATCGTTCAGGCACGGTTTGCGTCCGGCTAGGGCCATGGCCATGGCCTTGCAGAACAGCGGCTTGGTCAGCATTCCGCCGTACCCCCAGCGCAGCAGATCCTCTTCCGGTGGCGGGTTACCCAGGTTGACCAGCAACCAGGCCTGGGGTTTTTCCTCGTCCGGCCAAGTGTCCAGATCCGCGGCGATGTCCGGGTCAGTGTCCACAAAGACCCCCTCGTCGACCAGGATCTGCGGCCGTACCTCCCCGGCCGCGGCAAGTTGTTCCTTGGCTTCCTGCCAGTCGTGCACAACCAGGCATCGATGGCCCAGGCTCTGGAGCATCTGGGTGACGATCTCCGCGCGCAGATCGCTTCCGGTGACCAGAAGGACGGGAGACCGATCCTGATGAGCTGCCGGCGGGGGCGCTTTGCTCAGCTGCTGAATCGAGATGGTGAAGGAGAAGGTGGAGCCCTGGCCCGGGATGCTGGTGACGGAGATCTCGCTGCCCATGAGATTGATCAACTTCTGGCTGATCGCCAGGCCCAGGCCCGTTCCGCCGAAGCTGCGGGTCGTGCTGACATCGGCCTGGGTGAACTTCTCGAAGATCGTCTCCAACTTGTCCTCGGGAATTCCAATCCCCGTGTCACGGATCTCGAACTTCAAATCGACGAAGTCACCGCGCTCGGCGACTTTTTCGATGCCCAGGTAGATGTACCCCTCGTTGGTGAACTTGGTCGCGTTGCTCAACAAATTGATCAGGACTTTGCGCAGCCGCTCTCGGTCGACCATGAGCTTAAGGGGAATACCCGAACCATATCTGCAGAACATATCCAGGCCCTTGTCCTGGGACTGGATGGCGGCCATGGCGACCGATTCCTCGACCATCAGGCGCAGTTCCGTCTCCATCGGATCCAGTTCCAGGTGGCCGGCCTCGATTTTGGATAGATCCAGGATCTCGTTGATCAGACGCAGCAACGAATGGCCCGAATGTTGGATCATCTGCAGATAGGAGCGCTGGTTGTGGGTGGGATCCATGTCCAGCAGCAATTCGGTGACGCCCAGAACGCAATTCATGGGCGTACGGATCTCGTGGCTCATGTTGGCCAGGAAATCGCTCTTGGCCCGGTTGCTGGCCCGAACCGCCTCCATCGCCGCAACCAAGGCTTTCTCGGTTTCCAATTTGGACCAGACCGTGGCGTAAAGATCAGCCACCAGCCGCAACAAATTTCGCTCCAGATTCGCCCAGCTCTGCAGTTCGGGAGAATCGATGCACAAAAAGCCCAGCAACTGATCGTTCTGGGTGATGCAGGCGGAAGCAAAGGCCTTGACTCCGGTGGCCGCCAGTCCGTTGAGGAAGGATCCTGAACGCAGGTCGAGACCCTCGATGTCGTTGGCAATGATGACCTGCTTGGGTCCGAACAGGGCTTTGATGCGCGCCAAGTCGGCCTCGGACAGAGTCTCCGGCAGGAGGGGCAGGCTATCCTCTCCCGGCCTACGCCAAGCGTGGCTGATCTGGGCCTGAGTGGCCTCCGGCTCCAGCTGATAAAGATAGCAGCGACCAACCCCGGCATAGCTGCCCAGCCGAGACAGGATCCGGTCCATCTTCTCGGGGAAATCGTCCCGTGAACAGTGAACGAAATCGTCGAGAATCGCCGAACTCGCCCGCTCGAAGATCACCTGATCCGAAAGGGCCACCTTGACGTTGGCCGGAGCCTTGGCCGGACGGTTTCCCGGATTTTCCTGGTTTGGCAACTTGCTCAAAACTTAATCCTTCAGCCCATCATGTGGGCAAACCGGGCCTTCCGGACACCGGTGCGAAGTTGGGCGTGTAATCAGTTACACAATCGACAGAGGGGGGGGGGACTTGAGGGATATAGGACGGCGGAGGCACCTCAAGCGGGGATGGGGGACCACGGATTTTGCGGTCGGGAAAATCCGTAAAACCTGAATGAGATCCGTACAATATTTTCCAGTTCGTTTGGGGAGGACTTTCGCGCAAATGGCACTTCCGGGTCAATAATCC
>CBDUYZ010000288.1:0-3672 GCA_965371575.1 uncultured bacterium | reverse complement strand
CATTCGCGCTGATCGTGAATGCCGAGGGCAAGGTTGATCAACGAATGCTCACGCTCGACGGGGCCATCAACGACAAGTGGCTCGTCTCGGCAGGCCTTACTTCAGGCGACCGGGTGGTTGTTGAGGGCATGCAAAGGGTGCGGCCCGGTGCGGCCGTGAAGGTTGTCCCTTTTAAAGAGGATGGAACGAAGCGTGCGGCACCTGAAAATACGGCCCGGCCGACTGCTGAATCGAATTAACGGAGGCGTGTGATGTTATCAAAATTTTTTCTGGATCGTCCGGTATTCGCCTGGGTCATCGCCATCTTCATCATGCTGCTGGGCGTCCTGGCCATCTATAACCTGCCGACTTCTCAGTATCCGCCCCTCGCTCCGCCATCCATCGCCATCGACTCCTTCTATCCCGGGGCCTCGGCGCGGACAGTGGAAAACAGCGTCACCCAGATCATCGAGCAGAAGATGACCGGCTTTGACGATATGCTCTATCTCTCCGGGACCAGCGATTCCGCCGGGGCCTCGCGTATCGAATTAACTTTCAGGCCGGGGACCGATCCGGACCTGGCCTGGACCAAGGTTCAGAACAAGCTCCAGCTCGCCATGGCCAGTCTCCCGGAGGTGGTCCAGCGTACGGGGGTGAAGGTCAGCAAATCCACGCGGAACTACCTGCTCATCGTGGGTCTGGTCTCCGAAGACGGCAGTATGAACGGCAATGACCTGCGGGACTACGCCCAGTCCAGCCTGGAAAAGGTCCTGGCGCGCGTGCCCGGGGTGGGCGAGGTCGAGAATTTTGGCTCGCAGTATGCCATGCGGGTTTGGCTGAACCCCGACAAGCTCATGGAATATAATCTGACCATGGAAGACGTGATTATGGCGCTGCGGTCCTACAACGTGGAGATCTCCGCCGGTCAGTTCGGCGGGATCCCGGCGGTGGAAGGCCAGCGCCTGAACGCCTCCATCGTCGTCCAGAACCTCCTCCAGACCCCGGAGGAATTCGCCGCCATCCCGCTGCGCGTCAACCCGGACGGCTCCATTGTGCGGGTCCAGGATGTGGGACGGACGGAATTAGGGACCGAGTTCTACGATATCGAGGCCCTTTACAACGGCAAACCTGCCGCCGCTCTGGCCATCCGGCAGGCGCCCGGGGCCAACGCGCTGAATACCGCCGATGCCATTAAGTCGAAACTCAAAGAAATGAGCCGTTATTTCCCGCCGGGGATGAAGGTGGTCTATCCCTACGACACCACGCCGTTCGTCAAGGTGGCCATTGGTGAGGCGGTCAAGGCCCTGCTTCTGGCGATTCTGCTGGTCTTCCTGGTCATGTGGCTCTTCATGGGGAACATCCGCGCCACGCTGATTCCCACCATCGCGGTGCCGGTCGTGCTCCTGGGCACCTGCGCCGCGCTGGGGGCGTTCGGTTACTCCATCAACATGCTGACCATGTTCGCCATGGTGATCGCCATCGGTCTGCTGGTGGACGATACCATCGTGGTGGTGGAGAACGTGGAACGGATCATGAGCGAAGAGGGGCTTTCGCCCCGGGATGCCACCGCCAAGTCCATGGGCCAGGTCACCAGCGCCCTGATCGGCTTCTTCCTGGTGCTGGCGGCTTTATTTGGCCCCATGGCGTTCTTAAGCGGATCCACCGGGATCATCTACCGCCAGTTCTCCGTGACCATCATTGCCTCCATGTTCCTGTCGGTGACGGTGGCCCTGATCCTTACGCCGGTGCTCTGCGCCTCGATCCTCAAGCCTGTGGTCAAGGGGCACGAGGCGGCGGAAGGCGCGATGCGTTTTCTGCGCCCGTTTTTCCTCTGGTTCGACCGGGTCTTTTACCGGTTCCGGGACGGTTTCGTGAAACTCGTCGGCCACGCGCTGGCCCGGAAACTGCGTTACGTGATTGTGTACATCGTTATTGTGGCCGGCCTGGGATTCCTATTTATGCGAATGCCGACCAGTTACCTCCCGGACGAAGATCAGGGAATACTTCTCGGCCAGATCCTCACGCCCACCGGTTCCACCCTGGAGCAGACCCAGGCGGTCGCGGATGAGGTCCTGCGCTATTTTCTGGAAAACGAAAAAGAGACGGTGGAGTCCTGTATGACGATTGCCGGGATGGGTTTTTCCGGCCGGGCGCAGAACAACTGCATGGTCTTTGCCAAGCTAAAGGATTGGAAGCTGCGTGGACGGGCGGATCTGCGGGTCAAGGCCATCGCGGGCCGGGCCATGGCGGAGTTCTCAAAGATTCGCGGCGCCATGGTCTTCGCCTTCCCGCCCCCGGCGGTCATAGAACTGGGCAATGCCACAGGCTTTGATTTTCAGTTGGTGGACCGCGGCGGCGTCGGGCACGATGCCCTGATGCAGGCACGCAACCAGCTCCTCGGCATGGCGGCGCGGGACCCGAGGTTGGTGAAAGTTCGTCCCAATGGCATGGAGGATGTGCCCGAATACCGGATTGACGTGGACTGGGAAAAGGCGGGCGCGCAGGGGCTGCCCATCACCTCCATCCACAACACCATCGCGGCGGCTTTCGGGAGCGCCTATGTCAACGACTTTATTCAGGCCGGTCGCGTCAAGCGGGTCTATGTCCAGGCGGATGCTCCCTATCGCATGCTGCCGAAAGACCTGAAAAAGTGGTACGTACGTAATATGGCCGGGAAGATGGCGCCGTTTTCCTCATTTGCATCCAGCCACTGGACCAGTGGTTCTCCCCGGCTGGAGCGCTTCAATGGCTTTCCATCCCTGAATATCTGGGGCGAGCCGGCGCCGGACAGGAGTTCCGGCGAGGCCATACAGGTCATGGAAGAGATCGTTTCGAAGCTGCCGCAGGGGATCGGCTATGACTGGACCGGGCTTTCCTACCAGGAGCGGCAGGCCGCTGCCCAGACCGGCCTGCTCTTCACCTTTTCCATCCTGATAGTTTTCCTTTTTCTGGCGGCCCTGTACGGGAGATGGAACATCCCCATCGCGGTCCTGATGATCTTGCCCCTTGGGGTCATCGGCGGCTTTATCGCTTCGACGCTGCGGGGATTGCCCAGTGACGTCTATTTCCAGATCGGCTTGTTGACCACCCTGGGTTTGGCAACCAAGAACGCCATCCTGATCGTCCAGTTCGCCAAGGACCGGCTCGAACAAGGCATGGGCTTAATCGAGGCCTCGCTCCAGGCGGTGAAGCTGCGGCTACGCCCGATCCTCATGACGTCGATCACGACCGGTTTAGCTGTGCTGCCCCTGGCCCTGGCCACGGGCGCGGGAGCAGGAGCCATGGTTGCTATCGGGACCGTGGTACTGGGCGGGATGATCACCGGAACGATTCTCGTGGTCCTGTTTACGCCGCTGTTTTATGTGCTGATCGAGAAGACCTTTGGCAAACACCACAGGCATCAAGCAGCCAGGAATGCCGACCTAAATCCATCAGGGAATCAATGAAATGAATAAGAACGTTTTTCTTGTAATTATTGGAATTATCATATTTCTGGGCGGTTGCTCCCTGGCCCCAAAATACACACAGCCCCAGGCGCCTATACCGACGCTGTGGCCACAGGGGGCGGCCTACAAAGACACGCGAGCCATACCCGGAGCACCGACAGTCCCGGAGCTTAAGTGGAAAGATTTTTTCGCCGACAAACAGCTTCAAAAGATTATTGAGACTGCCTTGAGCAACAACCGTGATCTG
>CBDUYZ010000287.1:0-3674 GCA_965371575.1 uncultured bacterium | reverse complement strand
CCGCCCCTTGTACAGAGCACCGTGGGCCTGGGCGCAATCCTCGATCACGTACAAGTCGTGGGCGCCGGCCAGTTCCATGATGGGATCCATGTCGCAGGGCATGCCGGCCAGATGCACACAGAGGATGGCCTTGGTCCGGGGGGTGATCAAGGGAGCGATGGTCGCGGAGGTGATGTTCTGGGTGTCGCGGTCCACGTCGGCGAACACTGCCCGGCCGCCGCGCAGCACGATGGCGCCGGCCGAAGCGACGAAGGACCGCGGGGTGGTGATCACTTCGCCGCCGCCCCGGACGCCCAACGTTTCGAGAGCCAATTCCAGGGCCAGGGTGCCGTTGGCCAGAGCTATGGCATGTCGCATACCGCACTGCTCGGCGAACTCGGTCTCGAACCGGCGGCATTCATCACCTGTCCAGGTGTTGACCCTGCCCGAACGCAGGACCCCGGACACGGCCTCAAGATCGCCGGCGTCGAAATGGGGCCACCACGGCAGGGGCTCGTCCCTGACGGGCGTGCCGCCGTCGACCGCCAATCTATCGGGATGCAAGGTCTTCACTTCCATCGCGCACTGAATCCTCGCTTTGATGCGCATTGTGACCAGAATACAAATAATACTGCCTGGCCGGGTAAATGTCTCCCCTAACCCCGGAATCGCTCCATGGTGGCCTGGCCTTCCTGGCTGATGCCGTCCCGGCGGATCACCTTGACCGCGGTCGTCACCAGGATCCGCAGGTCCAGCCACAACGAACGGTTATCGACGTACCACACGTCCATGGCCAGACGCTGGTCCCAATCCACTGTGTTGCGGCCGTTGATCTGGCTCCAGCCGGTGATGCCGGGCCGGACCTCGTGCCGGCGGGCCTGCTCCCGGCTGTACAAGGGCAAGTATTCCACCAGCAGCGGTCGGGGCCCGACGACGCTCATGTCGCCCCGGAGAACATTGAACAGCTCGGGCAGTTCATCGAGGCTGGTCGACCGCAGCCACCTGCCGAACGGAGTCAGGCGAACGGCGTCGGACAGCGGCATGCCAGCCTTGTCCCGGCGGTCGGTCATGGTCCGGAACTTGAAGATCCGAAAGATGCGGCCGCGCCGACCGGGCCGATCCTGGACGAAAAGAACCGGTGTGCCCAGGTTCCGGCGCACCACGAGCGCCAGAATCGCCAGGGGAACAGCAAGTACCAGCAGTCCCGTCAGTGCGCCCAGGATATCGAAAGTCCGTTTCAGCATGCGCCGCCCGGTTGGTCGGATCCAGGTTCCGAATCGAGGGAAGATGCTTGCAGCCCTTCCCCAATCCGTCATAATCTGCTCCTGCTCGACAGGAATTACAAGGGAAACCCCATCCGGGCCGGACCTGTTGCGGCAGGCCGGCCGAGGAGAGAATCGTGGACAGGAAGAGGCTGATCATCATCGGGGCCGGCGGGTTCGCCCGCGAGGTCCGCATGCTCGCCGAGGACATCACCCGGGAGTCGGACGGCGCAGCCGGGTACAAGTTCGCGGGTTATCTGGTCAGCAATCCGGCGAAGCCGGGTCCCAACGACAGCGCCGACGAGATCCTGGGCGATTTTTCGTGGCTTAAGGAACACACAGGGGAATGGGATTGCCTCGCCATGGGCATCGGCAATGCGGCGCCGCGGCTGAAGGTGGCCGACCAGCTCGAGGCCGAGTACGGTCCCGCCCACTGGCCGGCGCTGATCCATCCTTCGGCGCACCTGGACCGGGGCTCCTGCCTGATAGGCCACGGGGTCCAGGTCTGCGCCAACGTCATCGGTACGGTGAACCTGGTGCTGGAACCATTCGCCATGGTCAACCTCTCCTGCACCCTCGGACACGAGGCGGTGCTGAAGCGGGCCTGCACGCTGAATCCGAGCGTCAACATCTCCGGCGGAGTCACCGTCGGCAAGGGCGTGCTGGTGGGCACCGGGGCGCAGATCCTTCAGTACCTGGAAGTCGGGGATCATTCCATCGTGGGCGCCGGGGCGCTGGTGACCAAATCGCTGCCCGGCGGGGTGACCGCCGTCGGCATGCCGGCGAAGATCAGATAATGAACTCGACCTCAGCCTGATCGCAACATGGGATCAATCGCCGGCGTGGTCGGATCGAGCATAAATCCGATAGGGCGACTGATGATTTTTGGGGTCGGTTTCGTACGGGAAGCTTTGCACCAGAACGTAGCCGGCTGCGTCAATCGCTTCTCTCATCTCCTCGACTTCGCGGCGCTCAAGCGCCAGGTAATCGGGACGGAACGCGGCAATGATCGCCGAGCGGTTCCTGGTCACGGGATCGACATACGGCAGCACCTGGGGGGACACGAGACCAGCGCTGTCGAGGATGTTGCAGCCGGATTCCCAGCCGATGTGCCCGATGTTGCCGGCCATGACCGTGCTGCCCTCTGCGTGCCGTGCCAACCATCGCCCGGTGGCTACATGCATGGATGTCGAGGGTAAAATGTCATCCTCCGTCAATGGTGCGAAGTAGTGCCGTCCCAGAGGCCCGCGCCGATCGCTCTCCGATGGGTGTAAAACAGCGGCAATCACCGTGGCGAGCAGCAGGCCCGTCCGGGCCTTGCTGTGGATCCGAGGTGCTGCGCGCCAGATAGCCTCCCCCCCCAGTGCGGCCAAAAGCACAACCGTCGCGTGCTGAGGCACCCTGTACCAGCTGGCCATCTGGACCGCAAGAGCGATAAAGAACCCGCTGAAAACAACCATCCACGCAATCATACTGCGCAAAAGATCGACAACCTCGGCATCCTCACCGTCACGACGCCAGCAAAAAACGGCGATGAAACCGATGATCGCCAGCGGCAAAATTTTTTCATCGCTGTAATCCAGGTCCAGTACGTTGAACCGGGAAACACCCGTGTACCAGATCTTCTTGGCCTCAGCCGACGCAGGAATGATCCCTCCGTACTGGTGCAGGGCAAACAGCGTCCACGGCAGGAACGCGAGGATGGCCGCCAGGCCGAAGCGCCAGGGAATCCTCCGCTGCACCGTGACGCCAAGCAGCGCCAGACCGGCGACAAAGAGCACGCCGTCGATTCGGCAGACGACCATCGCCGCTGCACCGAGTCCCGCCAGAACTTCGTGTCCCTGCCAATAGAGATGTGCCGTGAGCAACGCCAAGCCCACGACCAGCGACATTTCCATCCCATTGGCGGAGAAAAGAAGAATATCCGGATGAAGGATGAATAACGTGGGCGCCAGGATCTGGAAAACGGGCTTACCGCGCCCCATGCGCACCAGCGCGAACACGATCGCGGCGTCGATGAGCATATTGAATATTGCAGCGGTCCAGGGCAAGTGGAGACCGGCCATCGCGGCAGGAGTCATCAGCAGCGCATACAGGGGCGTGGTCGTCCCTAGAACCGCCTCGCCTGGGTTGTAGACGAGGCCGGACCCAGCGGCCAGGTTGACCGAGTAGCGCAGAGTGATGAGGGCGTCATCAAAGAAGTGGGCCGGGCTTTGACCGAGACCGCGGTTGACAAGAAAGGTGGCTCGCCAGGCGACCGTCAGCAGAGCAGCAACCCACGGCAGTACTCTGTCGAGATACCACCCTGAAGGCCTACCCGGGATCGAAAGGACCGGCATTACAATGAATCCTTTTGCACTGTACCCAGCAGACCCTCGACCAAGGTATCACCAATGGCAGCCGGTGTGGGCCGGGGGTTCGTTCTTTTCAGCC
>CBDUYZ010000286.1:0-3678 GCA_965371575.1 uncultured bacterium | reverse complement strand
GCGGAAACGCCCTTTTCAGCAGGCACCCCACACTGCCCGGCTAAGGTTCAGTGCACAATACTAAAGATCAATCCAAAGGTTCCCTGCGGAACCCCGACTCAGCCGGATTAGTTCCCTATGGAAAGGAGCGTTAGTATGCTCCGGCGTTCCCGGTTTTCATGGATTCTGTCCCTTGCCCTTTTCCTGCTTCTTGTCACGACGGCAATGCCCGAGGATGTGTCCGCCCAGGGCGCGCCGGCCACCATCAAGGGAACCGTCAGGGATAAGGAAACCGGGGAACTTCTGGATTACGCCAACGTTTTATTGGCCGGCACCACGCGGGGAACCATGTCTCTCGGCGGCGGTGTATTCTACTTCAACGGCATGGCTCCCGGCACCTACACGATCAAGGTTCTGTACCTTGGTTTCGCACCCATGGAACAGACGGTCACCGTCCAGTCCGGAGACATCAAGAACTTGACGTTCGATCTTGAGACCGTGATCGTCGAGACCCTGCAGGCCTTCGACGTCGAGGGCGCCGAATACATGGTCGAGGTCAGGAGCGCAGTCACCCAGCATACGGTGACTTCGGAGACGTTCGAGAAGTACGCCATCGACTCGGTAGACGATGCTCTTTCCAAGCAGGCCGGTGTGGTCATGCGTGCGGGTGAACTGTATGTGCGCGGCGGCCGCTCAGGAGAGGTGTCCATGCAGATCGACGGCGTGGTCGTCGACAATCCCCTCGGTACCGGTTCCCTGGAAGTGTCCTCCCTGGCGGTGGACAACATGGTCATGGCTACCGGTGGTCTGGACGCCAAGTACGGCAATGCCCTTTCCGGCGTGGTGAACATCACCACCAAGGAGGGCGGCGAAAAATTCGGCGGCGGCTTCCGCTTTCTCACCGACGACTTCGGCCGCCAGGACAAGACCTTCACCAACTACGACCGGTTCGAGTACGGCTTCGGCGGCCCCTCGCCCATTTCGGGCCTGACCTACTACATCGCCGGCGACGCGATTTTCACCGACACCGAGAACACGTCGGTTGCCCACCGACCGGAATACAAGGTCAAGCTGGGGGACACCACCCTGTTCAAGTTCAGGGGTCGCCAGTTCAATCAGGCCAAGGGGTCGCTCAAGCTGGGCTACACACTCAGCGAGGACAAGAAGGTCACTGCTGAGTACTCCTATTCCAGAACCGTGGCCCAGCGTTACACTCCCAACTGGAGCGTCGAAGGCTACGCAAGGCGGATAATCTACCTGCCCGAGGTCATTTACCGGCCGCAGTTCAACGACTGGGTGGCAATCGGCCGACCTATTCCCGTTTATTATGGACCCTGGTATGAAAATATGCTCCAGACCGCCCGCTCGGTCGTGGTGATAGACTTGCGCAACGCCAGCCAACAGAGGACCACTCTGCCGATCCTGGAAGTCCGTAGCGCGAACGACAACATGATCCACACCGTGGTGGCCCAGACGGAATTCGATGGGTTCCGCTATCCCTATTCCTCGTTCTCCACCGTGGAGCAGGACAGTTCCTACACCTCCTTCAATTCAGCCAACCGCCAACAAGAGAGGGAGGATATCGGCCAGGTCGCCAAGATCGTGTGGCGGCACAATCTGACCGAATCAACCTTCTACACGATCCGGCTTGGCCTGGTAGCCTTCGACACCCGCGACGACGTCAATGGGAAGGATCCCTGGGAATACAACCACGGCGGCATCCGCACTCCGGGTCTGTTCTTCGGGCAGCGCAATCTCTACCTCACTAGCACGGATTACTATTCCGATCCGCTCAGTTCCTACTTCGTCACTACCAGTGACATCAACCGTTACCTCGAGGAATACAGTCGGACCTACAGTCTGGGCTTTGAGTTGGTGAGCAACCGCTGGGAAGGACACCTGATGGAAACCGGTGCAGGCGTTCGTTACAACGACCTGGAACGTTATGCCGTCGTCAACCCCGCCGACATGCGCCAGAGTCGTTTCACCGGTGATTGGTCCCAGGGCGGCAACCGTAACATCTTCCACACCTACAACCCTGAGGGATTCTGGTACGCCCAGGACCGGTGGGAGCACGAGGGCATGGTCGTGAACTACGGTTTGCGCTGGGATATGTTTTCCCCGGGCTCCGCGGCCGCGATCGAACTGACCAATGATGATGTCGACGCGAACGTGATCAAGTACAAGACAGCGTTCCAGCCGCGGTTGGGTTTCGCCTTCCCCATCACCGAGCGTGACGGGTTCCATTTCCACTACGGGCGTTTTGTGCAATTCCCCAACCGGGAATTTCTGTTCGCCAGCCAGGATCCCGTGGGCAACGCGGGGATCCTGGGCAATCCCAATCTGGAGCCGGAAACCACGGTCCAGTATTCCGCCGGTATCAAACACCAGTTCACCGATTTCATCGCCGGCCAGTTCTCGCTCTACAGCAAGGACATCTATGATCTGATCGCCGCCACCCAGGTGACCGACCAACAGACCGGCCAGACTCTTGACCGTTACATCAACCAGGCCTACGCGTCCGCCCGCGGGATCGAGGTCACCCTGGAAAAGCGGTACAGCAGCAACTACCAGTTCAACTTCAGCTACACCTATTCCTTCGCCGACGGCATCGCCTCGGATTCCGATTTCGGATCCAACCCTGAAGGTCTGGAGTTCCTGCCCAACCAGGAACTTCCCTTGGATTGGGACCAGCGCCACACTCTGAATTTAATGCTCCTGTTGGCCGAGCCGGGTGTGTGGTCCTCGTCCTTCTCCTTTTCCTACGGCAGCGGTTTCCCCTGGACGCCGTTCGACCGTTTCTCCAGGAAGCAGGACCCCTTGCTGGGCAACAGCGAGCGGCTGCCCGCCACATACTCGCTGGATATCCAGCTTGAACGGAACATCAACTTCTACGGCAAGCGGCTTTCGTTGCAGTTGCAGTCATTCAACCTCCTGAATCAAGACGTGGTTGTCGCAGAGGGCGGCAGATTCTTTGCACCAGGTATGATCAACGGTGCGGCTTTTGGTGGGCAAGCGCATCTGACGGAAACCGGGAAATACGGGTCTGCCCTGCTGCAGGACGCCGATGGCGACGGTCTGGATGAGTTCATCCCGGTAGTCGATCCGCGGACCTTTGGTGCTCATCGGCTGTTCCGTTTCGGGATCGGCTATTACTTTTAAATAGGGGCAGACCTGCCGGGTCGCGGTGGCGGCGCCGGTTTGGAAAGGATGGCAATGTTAGGTTCCATCAATAGATATGCGGGGTGTGTCCGGCGGATCGTGCCCTGGTCCGTTCCGGTGTGCTGCCTGCTGCTGATGGCCAGCACCGCGGTGCCATCCCTGGCGTGGATGGATACCGGAAACGATTTCCTGGAGATGGGCTACAACCCGAACGGGATATTCATTGTAAATGGCGAATACGTCATGAACGTGGGAGAGGTCCAGATCAACATCACCAATTTCGGTCTGATCGGCTCTACCTACTCCCTTACGAGGCCCTGGTCCAATGTCCCCTCATGTCAATGGCCTTCGGGCTCGGGCAACGAGTACCTGTGGGCCTCGGGCCTGTGGGTCGGTGGTCTCGTGCTGGGTGAACGCCTCGTATCGGAAGGGGGCTTCGCCGGTGCCAGCGAATGGGGTCCCCTTGATGAACTGGAGGCCACGATCTACGAAGCTGTCGCGACCAAGATCCTGCGGCCCACTGGCAACCCAGAGGCC
>CBDUYZ010000285.1:0-3691 GCA_965371575.1 uncultured bacterium | reverse complement strand
GATCCTTGCGCATCTGGCCGAGGTCGGCGTCGGCGTGGTGGTGGGCGGACAGGACCACGTTGTCCAGCCCCACGGGTTTGTCGTTTTTGTACCGAACCGAAACCTGTCCCTTTCCGTCAGGATACAGGTAGGGCAGCTTGCCGGCGGCCCGGACGGCGGAGAGCTTCTCGGTCAGGCGGTTGGCGAGAAAGGCCGGCACGGGCATGAAGTGGGTGTCGATGGGCAGGCTACGGCCCTCGTCCGTGGCATAACCCACGCAGACGCCCTGGTCGCCGGCGCCCTTGCGGTCGACGCCCAGGGCCACGTCGCCGGATTGCTCCTCGAGCATGACCAATACCGCGCAGCTGTTGTGATCGAAGCCGGTTGTCGGGTCGTTGTAGCCCACCCGCCGTATGGTCTCCCGCACTAGGCCGGTGATGTCCAGGTAGGCCTTGGTGGTAATCTGGCCGGTGACGATGACCATGCCGGTGGTGACCATGACCTCGCAGGAAACCCTGGCATAACGGTCCTCGGTCAGGATGGCGTCGAGAATGTCGTCGGCGATGAGGTCGCAGATCTTGTCGGCGTGGCCGGCGGTGACCGATTCGGCGGTCTGGATCCAGGTGCGGGATGCTGGGCGGGACATCATATCCTCCTCGGCAGAACCAGGGCCCGCTGTGGACCCGGACAATAAAACGATTCCCAATTTCTGGGCTAACTGAAACAATCCTTGACCAGGATCGTTATTGATTTCGTTTCGATAATGAAAGGGTCGACCATTAAAGTCAACCGTAGCAAAACCGGCCGGGATTTCTCTCTCAGGGTGGATAACCTCACCTTCGCCTACCTGAGGGAGCCTGTTCTGAACGGCGTGGAATTCACCCTTGAAAAGGGGGCCGTCGGCCTGCTGGGGCCCAACGGGTCCGGCAAGACCACGCTCCTGCGCTGCCTGCTGGGCCAAGTCCCCCTCAAGGTCGGGCAGGTCAAGGTCATGGGCTACGACATGGCTGCCCAGGCCCGCCTGGCGCGTGCCGGGTTGGGCTGGATGCCCGAGCGAGGCGGCATCATTCCGGGCATGAGCGGCGTCGGCCTCGTGGCCTATCTGGGCGAGTTGTCGGGCATGCCGGCACGGGACGCCATGCAGCGGGCGCACGAGGTCCTGCACTACGTGGGCCTGGCCGACGAACGCTACCGCAAATGCGACGACTACAGCCAGGGTATGAAACAGCGGCTGAAGCTGGCCCAGGGGCTGGTCCACGATCCCGAATGGCTTTTCCTGGACGAACCCACCAGCGGGCTCGATCCGCGCGGGCGCGTCTCCATCCTTGAACTGATCCGTGATCTGGCCTGGAACAAGGACATGGGCGTGATCCTGTCGACTCACCTGTTGGCCGATGTCGAGGCGGTGTGCAGGGAGATCCTCGTGCTCAGGAACGGGGAGCTGCTTTCCCGGCAGGTGGTCGATTCCAGGGCGCGCGAACCCCGGCAGGTGTTCGAGGTGGAGGGCTTCGGGGGTGAAGAGGGTTTCCTGGCGGGCCTGAGGGAACTGGGGGCCGAGGTTACCGCCGACGGGCGTCTGTTCCTGGTGACCCTGGATCTGGCTCGTTTGACCGGAAAATCAGGGCCGGCCGGCGGCCGGGAAGGTTATGACACCACTGCGGGGGTCAACGCCATCCTGGGCGTGGCCACCGCGAACGATTACGCCCTGCGCCGTCTGAGGCGCCGACCCGTGTCCCTGGCAGACGAATTCTATCGCATGGTGGAGGCCTGACGCATGCCAGTCTACGATCGCGGTTACACCCATTGGGAACCTTCCGGCAATCGAGCCTGGCCGGCGTGGTGGATCATCGCCAAGCGCGGCATCGCCGAGCCCCTGAAAAGGCGGTGGCTGCTGGTGCTGCTGCTGCTGGGTTTTGTGCCGGCCATCGTCAAGGGCGGCATCATCTACTTCAAGCTCAAGGCCGGTGATATCGCTGATCTGCTGGGCGGGGGCTGGTCAAGCATCGAACCGGAGGGTTTCCTGACCTTCATAGAGGGGCAACGCTTCTTCGTGTTCGTGTTCCTGGCGATCGTGGGGGCCGGCCTGGTGGCCAACGACCGCCGGGACAACGGGCTGTCCCTGTATTTTTCGCGTCCCCTGGGCTTGAACTCCTATATCGGGGGCAAGGCCCTGATCGTCATCTTCTACTATTGCCTGGTCACCCTGTTGCCGGTGTACGCCCTGTGTGTCTTCTCGTACCTGATCGCCCCCGAAGCGACAGGTATGGAACTGTTGTTGTTGACGCCCCTGCGGGCCACGGTCTACTGCCTGCTGACCGGGGGCAGCCTCAGCCTGGTGCTGTTGGCGTTTTCCTCCATGGGAACCCGGACGATCTTCGTCATGGTCTGGTGGACGATCATGGTGTCGGGGACCGAGACGATCGGTGCCATCGCTGAGGGACTGGGCAAGGATTCGTTGCAGGCGGTGAACTTCCTGGGCAACTACCACAACGCAGGCTCGCTGCTGTTCGCCAGCTCCGCGCGGCTTGGGGTGAGCCCTTGGCTGAGCCTGCTGATCGTTGTCGTCTTGACCGCGGCGGCGGTCCAGGTTCTGCGTTACCGGATCCGGCCCGTGGAGGTGGTCTCATGATGGGCGCGGCCGTGGGCAGCACTGCCGCCCGGATCAGCGCAGACCGGGTCGGCAAGTGGTTCGGTGAGGTCATCGCCGTGAACAACTGCACCCTGAGCGTGGGTACCGGAGTGGTCGGACTGCTGGGCGCCAACGGGGCCGGCAAATCCACGCTGTTCAAGATGCTGGCCGGCCAGATCGAACCCAGCCACGGCACAGTCAGGGTGTTCGGCAAAAGTCTGCGCAAAGACGTGGGCTGGTACCGCCGGGTCGGCTTCTGTCCCGAGAGTGACGCGCTGCCCGACTGGATGACCGGCCGCGAGTTCCTGTCCCTGATGATCCGGCTGATGGGCTTCAAAAAGGCCGAGGTGAATCGCCGTGTCGACTACTGGCTGGAGCGTTTCGATCTGACCGGGGCCGCCGGCCGCCGCCTGGGCGGCTATTCCAAGGGTATGCGTCAGAAGATCAAGCTGGCCCAGGCCCTGGCCCACGATCCGGACGTCATCTTCCTGGATGAACCTCTCAACGGCATGGATCCCGTCTCGCGCAAGCAGTCGATCGACCTTGTGCGCGACCTGGGGGCAGCCGGGCGGACAGTGCTGGTATCGAGCCACATCCTGCCCGAGGTGGAGAGCATGACCCACCAGATCATCCTGATCGACCGGGGCAAGGTGCTGGCCGAGGGCAGCGTGACCGAGATCCGCGACAAGATTCCCGAGCACCCCACTACCGTGGCCCTGGGATCGGCGGATTGCCGCCGTCTGGCCGGCTTCCTGATCGGACGCGACCACGTGATGGGCGTCGAGGTCGAGAATTTACCTGACGGTGAACGGGTCATCGTGCGCACCGACCATGCTCTGGGTTTCTACCGCGCCCTGCCCGCCTGGATCCTGGAAAACGATCTGACCGTGGACGAAATCCTCACGCTGGACGATAGTCTCGAGGCCGTCTTCCAGTACCTGACGGAACGATGAACGATATGAACGATACCGAAGTCATCAATCCTGTCCCTGCCTCCGCCGGCGAACCTGCGGCCCAGCCAAGCCTGGGCGCCATCCTGTGGATCGCCTGGTTCTCGGTGCGGGAAATGGCGCGGCGCAAACG
>CBDUYZ010000284.1:0-3698 GCA_965371575.1 uncultured bacterium | reverse complement strand
CTCCAGAGCGATGGCGTTCACGCCGGCATTCAGATCGGCGGCGGCCGAGGGCGAGGTAAACGTAAGGGTGAATGGGCAGCTGATCAGCAGGGCAACGGCGAAGACGGCCCGCGGGACTGGAACTGGAATCCTGGACATTTTGATCTCCTGCCGGGGAACACGAAAGTCGGAGGGTCCGCTAGCTGGGTGTGGAAATCGTATCACAGTTTCAAAATTCGCCCAACAACAACTCGGCCGCCGAACCACGCAAGGGCCCGGCGGCCGGAGTCTCGACAGGAGTTCTACTTCTTCAACTCCATACTGCTGATCACCATCCGCTGCGCCTCGCTGGTGCCCTCGTAGATCTCGGTGATCTTGGCGTCTCGGAAGTGGCGTTCGACCGGGTATTCTTTCGAGTAGCCGTTGCCGCCGAAGATCTGCACCGCCTCGTTAGTGATGAAGTGGCTGGTTTCACTGGCGAACAGCTTGGCCATGGCCGATTCCTCACTGTACCGCCCACCCTGGTCCTTGGCCCATGCCGCGCGGTAGGTCAACAGCCTGGACGCGTCCAGACGAGTGGCCATGTCGGCGATCTTCCATTGGATCGCCTGGAATTTGCAGATGGGCCGGCCGAATTGCTCGCGCTCCTTGGAATAGGCCACGGCCGCTTCGTACGCGGCGGCGCTGATGCCCAGCGCCTGGGCGGCGATGCCGATGCGCCCCCCGTCCAGGGTGCTCATGGCCACCTTGAAGCCGGAGCCTTCCGGGCCGAGAACCTGGCTGTCGGGCACCCGCACGTTGTCGAAGGCCAGTTGGGCGGTATCCGAGCCCCTGATACCCATCTTTTCCTCCTTGCGGATCACGCTGAAACCCTCGGCCTCCTTCTCGACGATGAACGCCCGGATGCCCTTGTATTTGAGCTCGGGATCCGTCTGGGCGAACACGATCAGGATGTCGGCGTGGGCACCGTTGGTGATGAAGTTCTTCATCCCGTTGATGACCCAGTCGTCCCCGTCTCGCTTGGCCGTGGTACTCTGGGCCGCCGCGTCGGTGCCGGCGCCGGGTTCGCTCAAGCAGTAGGCGCCCAACTTCTCACCCTTGGCCAGGGGAGTCAGGAACCGGACCAGCTGATCCTCGTTGCCGTATGTCTCCAACGGCCAGCAGACCAGGCTGTTGTTCACCGACATGATCACCCCGCAGGAGGCGCAGGCTTTACTGATTTCCTCCATGGCCAGGGTGTAGCACAGGGAATCCAGACCGGCTCCCCCGTACTGCTCGGGCACGTTCATGCCCATGAAGCCCAGCTCGCCCATCTTCCTGACCACGTCGGCAGGAAACTTCTCTTGTTCGTCGAACTCCGCGGCGAAGGGAGCGATTTCACGGGTGGCGAAATCACGGGCCATGTCACGGATCATCCGCTGCTGTTCGTTGAATTCAAACTGCACGTCGCACTCCTTGGCTCCTGGTCCGTTTCAGAACCTATTTGTCGTAAGCGTAGAAACCCTGGCCGCTCTTGCGGCCCAGATAACCTGCATCAACCATCCGTCGTAACAGAGGGCATGGGCGGTACTTGCTGTCGCCGAAGCCGTCGTACAGGACCTCCATGATATCCAGGCAGATATCCAGGCCGATGAAGTCTGCCAGGGTCAACGGACCCATGGGATGGGCCATGCCCAGCTTCATCACCGTGTCGATGGCTTCCCGGTCAGCGACACCTTCCATCAGGCAGTAGGCGGCCTCGTTGATCATGGGCATCAGCACCCGGTTGGCAATGAACCCCGGGTAATCCTGCACCGTGACAGGCGTCTTGCCGAGGTCCTCGGCGATCCGGGTAACGGCGGCCAGGGTCTCGTCGCTGGTGGCCTGGCCACGGATGATCTCCACCAGCTTCATGATCGGTACGGGATTCATGAAATGCATACCGATAACGCGGTCTGCACGTTTAGTGACGCCCGCAATCTTTGTCAGACTGATACTGGATGTGTTGGAGGCCAGGATCGTGTTCGGCCCGCAGATTTCGTCCAGCGTGGTGAAGATGTCCTTCTTCACCTCGAAGTTTTCGAATACGGCTTCGACGACCAGTTCGCTGTCGCCGGCGGCCTGCAGGTCGGTGACCGCGCTGAGCCTGCCGAGAGTGGCGGTGGCATCGTCCTGGGTGATTTTCTCCTTCTTGACCATGCGGCCAAGGTTTTTTTCTATCACCGCCAACGCCCGGTCGAGATGCTCCTGCCCCACGTCGATAAGATTCACGTCGTTACCGAACTGGGCGAAGACCTGGGCTATGCCGTTGCCCATCGTCCCGCCGCCGATCACTGAAACTTTCATGATGAGATCCTTTCCCCTTGCGGTTCAGCCCGGGTTCTATGGAATGGAAATGGCCATGCTCACGGCGTCACCGCCGCCCAGACACAGGCTCGCGATGCCGTCACTGACGCCCCGGTCCTCCATGGCGTGCAGCAGAGTCACCAGAATGCGGGCCCCCGAGCAACCAATGGGATGCCCCAGGCTGACCCCGCCCCCGTTGACGTTGACTTTGTCCTGGTCCAGGCCGAGTTCGCGCACCACGGCCAAGCTCTGGGCCGCAAACGCCTCGTTCAGTTCGAACAGACCGTAGTCGCCGACGGTCTTGCCGGTCTTGGCCAGTAGATTCTTCACGCTGGACACCGGGGCCATCATCACCTCGTTGGGTTCGACCGCGCCGGTGCTGGATGCCTCGATATAGGCGCGGATGGTCAGGCCGTTCGCCTTGGCAAACTCCTCGCTGCAAATCAGAAGAGCCGCCGCACCGTCGTTGATCGAAGAGGCGTTGCCCGCGGTGACGGTGCCGCCGTCACGCTTGAAGGCCGGACGAAGCTTGGCCAACGATTCGCTGGAGACATCGTCTCGCGGGCCTTCGTCGCGGGATACGACCACCGGATCGCCTTTGCGCCGGGGAACCTCCACCGGAACAACTTCCTTGTCGAACTTGCCCGCCTCCCAGGCGGCGACGGCCAGTTGATGGCTGCGCGCGGCGTAGGCGTCCTGGTCCTGGCGGCTGATTTCGAAGGTGTCGACCACCCACTCTGCGGTCATGCCCATGTGATAGTTGTTGTAGATGTCCCACAAACCGTCGTGGACCAGCAGGTCGGTGACCTTGCCGTCACCCAGGCGCAGGCCGTCGCGGGCCTTGAGCAGGGCGTAGGGAATCTGGCTCATGTTCTCGAAGCCGCCGGCGATGATGCAGTGCTTGTCACCGACGCGGATGGCCTGGTCGGCCAGGGCCACGGACTTCAGGCCCGACCCGCAGACCTTGTTTATGGTCATGGCGCTGATGTTCGCGGGAACGCCACCGAAGATCGCGGCCTGCCGCGCGGGGTTCTGCTGCAGACCCGCCTGGCAGACGTTGCCCATGATCACCTCGTCCACCTTGGCGGGATCTAGGTCCGCCCTTGCGAGGACCGCCTTCACGCAAAGTGCGCCGAGCTGGGGCGCCCGCACGGATGCCAACCCTCCCTGGAACCTGCCGATGGGGGTGCGGACAGCCGCACATATCACGGATCGGTTGCTCATTTTTATCTCCTTTTCAGTCCGCCAGTTCGCGCCGGCCGATGACCATGCGCTGGATTTCGCTGGTCCCCTCGCCGATGGTACAGAGCTTGGCGTCGCGGTACATGCGCTCCACGGGGTATTCGGTGGTGTAACCGTATCCCCCCAGAATCTGGATGGCCTTGTCGGTGACG
>CBDUYZ010000283.1:0-3710 GCA_965371575.1 uncultured bacterium | reverse complement strand
GGCTCTACGGCGACCTCGAACGCAGGCTCAGGGAACTGAAGGCGAGCGAGGAACGCTACGCCATGGCCGTCGCGGGCTCGGATGCCGGAATCTGGGACTGGGATATGGAGAAAGGCCAGGTGTTCTACTCCGACCGACTGCAAGAGATCCTCGGTCATGAGTCCGGCAGCTTCACGGACTCGCTGGACGAGTTCTTGACGCGGCTGCACCCGGAGGACACTGAAACTGTGCGCGAGGCCCTCGACCGGCACCTTGCCGATCGCGAACCCTATTTCATCGACTGCCGCCTACGCACCGCGGACGGCTGTTACCGTTGGTTCCATGCCAGGGGTCAGGCGAAATGGTCCGGGACCGGACAACCCGTACGCATGTCGGGCTCACTCTCCGACATCACCGACCGCAAGGAGGCCGAGGTTGCTGTGGCCAGAAGTGAATCCTACTTCCGAAGCCTCATGGAGCAGGCCCCGCTTGCCATCGAGATCCTCGCGCCCGACGGGCGGATCACTCAGATCAACTCCGCCTGGCTGCGTCTCTGGGGCGTCGACGAGAACGAGGCTGACCAGGTGCTGGCGGATTACAACATGCTCACGGACGAACAGCTCAAGGACCGTGGCCTCGATGAGGAGATCCGCGCGGCCTTCTCGGGGGAGACCGTAATCTTGCCGCCGTTCCTGTACGACACCATTCGTACTGCCGAAGAGATTGGGGTGGACGGTCTGGAACCCAGGTCCCCCTGGATCCAGAGTCACCTCTCGCCGGTCAAGGACGAGGACGGCAACGTCAGCTTCATCATGAACGCGTACGTGGACCTCACCGAACTCAAGCAGGCGGAGGACGAGGCACGTCGGCACCAGGAGGCCCTGGCCAGGGTCGACCGCGCCTCGAGCCTCGGGCAACTGACCGGATCCATCGCGCACGAACTCAATCAGCCGCTGACGGGCATCCTGAGCAACGCGCAGGCCGCCGAGCTGATGATCAGGAGCGGCCAAACCGACGTCGGCGAGCTGACGGAAGTGATGGCGGATATCGTGGCCGACACCAAGCGCGCCGGAGCCGTCATCCGCAACTTGCGGGACCTCTACCGCGAGCAAGTGGGCGAATTACGGTTGATCGATCTCAACTCGATCGTCCAGGAGACGACGCGGCTGCTTCGAGGTGAGATCGTCGTGCGGCACGTGATGCTGACGACGGACAATGATCCGGGCGAACTAGAAGTACTGGGCAACCAGGTCCAGATCCAGCAGGTGATCGTGAACCTGGTCATGAACGCCATCCAGGCCGTGCAGGATTTCGAACGGGGCCTGCGGCGGGTCCGGATCAGGACAAACCGGCGAGGAGGGGAGATATCCCTCCGGGTCCTGGACCGCGGTCCGGGCATCGATACCGACCGGATCGACCAGATCTTCCAACCCCTGGCCACCTGGAAACCCGGCGGCACCGGGATGGGTCTGGCGATCAGCAACGCCATCATCCTGGCTCACGGGGGACGCATGACGGCGGAAAACAGACCGGGCGGCGGGGCGAGCGTTGGCTTCACGCTCCCCGTGCCCGAGGAAAGCGAGTGACCATGAACGAACCCACGGTCTTCATCATCGACGACGACCTGTCCGCCCGCCGGGGCGTCACGCGTCTCGTCCGCGCCGCGGGCCTGAACGCAGAATCCTATCCCTCCGCCGAGGAGTTCCTGGCCTCCGGAAGGATGGACGAGCCCGGCTGCATCGTACTGGACGTGCGGATGCCGGAGATGACGGGACCCGAGCTCCAGGCCGATCTGGGCAAGTCCGAGCACTGCCTGCCGATCATCTTCCTGTCCGGCCACGCGAACGTGCCCATCACCGCGCAGGCCATGAAGGGCGGCGCCGTCGACTTCCTGACCAAGCCCGTGGATCGGGATGACCTTCTGGCAGCCATCAGCGTGTCGCTGGAGAAGGACGCGGAGAACCGCTTGCGCCGGGACGAGCGAGCGGATCTCCTGGCGATGGTGGAAACGCTGACGCCGCGCGAACAGGAGGTCATGACCTGGGTGATCACTGGCATGCTGAACAAGCAGATCGCCGGCGAACTCGAAATATCCGAGGAGACGGTCAAGATCCATCGTGGACGTGTCATGCAGAAACTCGGGCTCGAGTCCGTCGCCGAACTCGTCCGTCTCTGCGGAAAGGTCGGCATTCCGCCTGCCTAACCCCGCAATCCCTGGCCAGGTCGTGTGGGTTAACACCGTAACTTTTGGTATTCCAACGCGGACGGGAAATTTGTTTGGCACACCCAGCACCGGTACCACTAATGTGGTATAGATCCCACCACCCCCCTGGCTAATATATCCTGCTTGTTGAGGCATTGTGTCTGACCACGGTGTGGCAGGACGCGAACTTCGGTCGGGTCGAGAGGTCTTCTTCTCGCCGCGGTGTCCGGAGATTCCGATGCTGCACAGAACGGCCTGCACCGGCACCTGCCGCCATGAATCCTTTTATGACCTAGCGACTTCGGAGGAGAACGATGGCCACCGCCGAACTGCATCACGGACAGTATTACCGCCTACCCTGGACCCTGCCCGACAACGGAATCTCGTGGTTGGAACCCACCACCCTCTGCAACCTTCAGTGCGACGGCTGCTACCGGAAGGTAGAGGGCAGCCCCCACAAGTCGTGGGAGCAGGTGATGGGCGAGTTGGACGTCTTCCAGGACCAGCGCAAGTCCGACTGCATCTCCGTGGCGGGCGGCGAGCCGCTGCTCTACCCGCAGATCGTCGAGCTGACAGCCGAGATCAAGCAGCGCGGTTTCAAGCCCATCATCAACTCCAACGGGGAGCCGCTGACACCGGGGCTGCTGCAGGAGTTGAAGGAGGCCGGCGTCTACGGCTTCACTTTCCACGTGGACAGCCGCCAGAACCGCAAGGGCCGCTGGAACAACTGTGGCGAGCTCGAGCTGAACGAGTTGCGCCTGCAGTACGCGCGCATGGTGGCCGACGCCGGCGGTATCGCCTGCAGCTTTAACTCCACCGTCTACGCCGACAACCTGCACGAGGTGCCGAGAATGGTGCGCTGGGCGCAGGAGCACATCGATATCGTCAACACCATGGTTTTCATCTGCTTCCGCCACGTGGTGCCCAACATGCCCTTCGACTGGTACGCCGGCGGTGACAAGGTGGACTGGAACGACGTCTGGTACCACTCGGATCAGGACCACGTGGTGACCATCAGCTCACGCGACCTGGTGCGCACCCTGCGCGAGACGGAGCCCGAGTTCGAGCCCGCCGCCTACCTCAACGGCACGGCCGACCCATCGGCCTTCAAGTGGCTGCTGACCATGCGCATCGGCCACAAGGGCCGGATCTGGGGCTACCCCGGCGGCAAACTGGTCGAGGCCATGACCGCCTGGTACCACTTCCGGAACGACAAGTACATGTCGTATATGTCGCCTTCCGAGCTGCGCATGGGGCGCACCGCCATGGCGCTGCTCTGGCCCCTGGATCGGCGGCTGCGCAAGGCGACGGGCAACTGGCTGAAGGCCTGCCTGCGCAACCCCGCGAACCTTTTCAGGAAAGCGCACCTGCAGTCGCTCATGTTCATCCAGCCGGTGGACTTCATGGCTGACGGCGAGCAGAGCATGTGCGACGGTTGCCCCGACATCACCGTACACGACGGCAAGCTGGTCTGGTCGTGCCGGTTGGAGGAGCAGAAGTCGTACGGCGCGTGGCTCAGGACGGTGCC
>CBDUYZ010000282.1:0-3719 GCA_965371575.1 uncultured bacterium | reverse complement strand
CGGTAAGGCTGATAAACGTTTTCATTATGAGATCGCCTCCATGTTTGGATTTTGAACTTGAAGTGATAATACCGCAGTTCATGCCCCGGAGTCAACCCCCCCGTTCACCTGATACTTGAACCTGCGGGACACTGAAAGTATGGACTTACCCTGGTTCAGCGGCCACCATCCTGCCAAGGCTGTAGATATTCCAGGCTTTCCCGGACAGTTAGTGATATTCTGAAAAACAGTCCGGTCTGAAAAATCGTTCATGATCTGTAGGGCAATGCGAAATCAATCGTCGTTTACGGGTGCTTGAGCAGGCCAGGAGGTGACATTGGCAACGGGACGATCCGCTGGTCCGGCTGTTACGAACAGCCACCGGTTGCTGATTTTTCTGGCTGCGTTGCCGGCTGTGGCGGGTGTCGTGGTGGTGCTCGGTCTGGCCCTGTTCGGTTCCGAGAACCAGTTGCTGGCCTGTCTGAAGGACGACGGCTACTACTTCCTGGTCTTGGCCAGGAACATCGCCGCCGGTCACGGCGCGACGTTCGACGGTCTGGGCCCGACCAACGGTTTCCATCCCTTGTGGGCCATGTGCCTGACCCCGCTTTTTATCGGTGATCCCGAGTCCCTGTTCGGTCCGGTGCGCGCCATGATCGTGCTGGCGGTGGTGTTGCATCTCGGTGCGGCGCTGGCCATTCGCCGAGCCGTGGGCCGGTTCGCCGATGGCGGCGTCGCGGTCATCGCGGCCTTGCTCTACGCCGGCAATCCCCTGGCGCTTTACCTGGTGGTCTCGGGCATGGAGTCGCCGGTGGTGGCCCTGACGGTGGCGATGCTGGTCACAGCCTCGATCCGTCTGCAGCAGGGCGACCTGGCGCTGGACAACACAAGAGGCGTCCTGCAGGTGGGTGCACTGTGCGGGCTCTGCATGCTGGCGCGCACGGATCTGATCATGCTGGTGGGACTAGTGCTGGCCCAGGCGGTCCTGTGGCCCGCGACAGGAACCGTCCGGTCCTGGTCGCAGCGGTTGCAGGGAGGACTGGCTGCCGGGCTCGCCGCCTTTGCGGTGGTGGCGCCGTGGCTGGCCTGGAATCTCTGGCGCTTCGGCTCGGTGGTCCAGGTCAGCGCCCAGGCCCACCATCTACATGCTGTGTCACTGCGCGGACCCGCCCAGGACGGCGGTCTGGCGGGACTTGTGGGCCTTGGTAGCCGCCTGCTGGCGATCCATCGCGGGTCGCTGAATCAGCGTCTGCCTCTGCCCGGCGAAGCAGTCGTCGTCATGGAAGTCGCGGCCCTGGCCCTGGCCGTGTGGTGGCTCGCCGCGATGCTGTCGGCGGGGGACTCTCGGCGGAACTTCCTGGACCGGCTCCGCTGGCTCGCGGCCCCGGCCCTGTACGCCGCCGGTTTCATCGCGGCCTCGTTCCTGATCCTGGGCAATTTCCGCTCGTGGTACGCCGCGGGTCCCCTCATCGTGGCGGCCGTCCTGGTGGCCGTGCCGCTCGGCCGGGCTCTCGCACACCAGGCGGCGCCGAGGCGCGGTAAGCTCGCCTCGCTCCTGGTCAGTGGTGCCTACGTGCTGGGTATGCTTGCCCTGGGTCCGGTGTTCGTCAACGAGATCCGCTATGAGGCGGCCAAAACCAACTGCTGGCAGGAAGCCGCCGATGTCATCGCCACAGTGACCGCTCCGGGCGACCGGGTGGCCTCGTTCAATTCGGGCACCTTCGGCTACCTGGCGCCGCGCCAGGTGGTGAACCTGGACTGCGTGGTCAACAACCGGGCCCTGCCGTACCTGGCGGCCAAACGTCTGCCCGACTTCGTCACCGAGAACGGCATCCGTTACCTCGTCGATGATCCGGGCTACGTTACGCGCTACTTCCGCGCCTTCAGCGAACACGGCTGGAACCGCTATCTGGTCGCGGTCGACACCCTGGCCACGGGGCTCGTGTTCTACGAGGTGCGGTGAAACTGCGTCGGAATATCCGGGAGAGACCAGGGTCATGAGTGACGATCGTTCCACCGTCCATGTCGTCACATATTGCAGCGGTGACAAGGACCCGGCCCCCGGTCTTTTGCCGGCAGTCGATCGATATCTAAGCTCCCGCATCCGGGCGGCCCGCGAGGCGGCGTCCCTGCTGGAGACGGATTTCCGCATCCTGTCGGGGCTCTACGGACTTCTGGAGCCGGAGCGGGAAATTCCCGCCTACGACCATCTTTTGACCACCGACAAGGTTCCGGAGCACGTTCTGGTGCTCGAGCAGCAGCTGCGGGAGTCAACCGCTGAAAGGGTGATCTTCATCACCCGGACGCTGGCTGCCGATCCCGGCGCGGAGCCCTACCGGCAGGCCATGCGCCAGGCGTGCGCGGGCGCCCAAGTGGGTTTCGAGATCCTGGAACCGAGCCAAGCGGAGCCGTCGGCAGCGGAACTGGCCGTCCTGATGAGGCCGCTGCTGGGCCGGTGAATTTCTTCCCGTGCCTGTTGACCGTGTCGCCGGGTGGGGGGCTTTGAGCCGGGCGCCGTCAACCCGGGATGCCGGCCCTCCGCCATCAGGGGTGAATTACTCGACGGAGCCGGATTCGCCAAACGATGCTGTCGTTGCAGCTTAAGCGGTGATCAGATCGGTTTCCCGGGAAGGCTGCGGAAATTGCATCTGTGCCGCGGAAATGGCGGCCCCAGGAGCGATCCTGGGGCTCCGGCCGCTCGACAGGGTCTTGACACAGACACGTCCGGTGGCCATTATTCGCCTCCGCCCGCGGGAGACCGGAACTTTGGTGGATCTCCGGACGAGGTGCGGGTTCCGGGCTGGATTCCGGTGCGCCCGTAGCTCAGCAGGATAGAGCAGCGGATTTCTAATCCGCAGGCCGCAGGTTCAAGTCCTGCCGGGCGCGCCACAAAACGAATAATGGCGGTGGATGTAGCTCAGTCGGCAGAGCCCCTGGTTGTGGTCCAGGTGGTCGTGGGTTCGAATCCCATCATCCACCCCATTTTTTTATCCGTTTTTCAAGCCTCATCTGCTACTGTTTCTTCCCGCCGGTCCTTCCGCCGGAAGCGGCTTGGAAATCAATTCATGACCCGGGGCACAAAGCCCTACTGTATCCAAGGAGGACGCGATGGCAGGCGTCAACAAGGTTCTCATCATCGGAAACCTGGGCCGGGATCCGGAGATCAAGTACACCCAGAACAACATCCCGGTGGCCAACTTCTCGGTGGCCACGACCGAAAGCTGGAAGGACAAGAACAGCGGCGAGTGGCAGGAAAAGACCGAGTGGCACCGGATCGTCGCCTGGCGCCACCTGGCCGAGCGCGCCGAGCGCTACCTGAAGAAGGGCAAGCAGGTCTACATCGAAGGCAGGATCGAAACGCGCAAGTGGACCGGCCAGGACGGCAACGACCGCTATACGACCGAAATCGTTGCCCAGCAACTGATGCTCCTGGGCCGCCGCGACGAAGGCGAAGGCGGCGGCACCCGCGCCCAGCAGCAGAACGCCCCCCAGGCCGCCGGCGACTTCAAGGCGCCGGAAATGCCGAAGGGTGACACGCCAGCGGATGAGGACGACGATCTGCCGTTCTGATCCGGGCTGTTGAGCTGCGGCAGAAAATCAGGAAGCCACCCTCTTGGGAAACGTCCCTGGGCTTATGCCCTGCGGATTGTTTCCCCCAGAGGGTGGTTTTTTGATTTGCTGCGGAAAGGCCTTCGGACCAGAGGAACCAGAGGACGAGGGGGGAAGGGCAAGGCAAAATG
>CBDUYZ010000281.1:0-3728 GCA_965371575.1 uncultured bacterium | reverse complement strand
ATACGGTTCATTGCAGCGGTTGGCTGATCATCGCATAGCCTTGCACGCGCTGAGCTTGACCGTGTCCCATCCGGTGGGCGGGGAATCGTTGACCCTGACCTCCCCGCTGCCTGAAGATTGGCCGTGGCCCGTCTTCGCTGAGAAAGAGAGAACATCATGACCATCGTCCCCGCCCGGTCGGGAAAATTCATTCTACCGGCGATCCTCTGCTTGATTGTCGCGGTTTTCCCAGTGGCCGCCGCCGAGCAGGAGAGTGATCTCCGTTCGGTCACCTGGCTGGGTTATAATGAAGCGCTGTCCCAGGCGCGGAATTTCGACAAGCCCGTCTTCCTGCATTTCACCGCGCCCTGGTGCCAGTGGTGCAAGAAGATGAAAAAGGAGACCTACACGGATCCCCGGGTGATCCGCTTCATGGCTGGAAACTACGTCGCGGTGATGGTCGATACGGAAAAGCTGCCCTCCCTGGCCAGAAAGTTCGAGGTGAACAGCCTTCCGACCCTCTGGTTTCTCGATTCCCGGGGAAAGGCCCTGACGAGCATCGAAGGATACGTCGGGCCGGAAAAACTGCTGCGGGTGCTTGAATACGTCAGTACCAAGGCCTACGAAGAAGTGGATTACAAAACCTGGGTGGCTCGCCGCCCGGCCGATTGAGGAGTTCCATGTTCGCTCTCGACGTCACGGTGATCGGAGGCGGGATCGTGGGCTGCGCCGTGGCTGCGGAAGTTTCCGGTCTGGGGCTGAGCACCGCCCTGCTGGAGATGGAGTCCGGTTTGGCGCGCGAGACCACTTCCCGTAACAGCGAGGTGGCCCACGGCGGGATGTATTACCCGACAGGGTCCCTGAAGGCCCGTTACTGCGTCGCCGGCCGGAGGCTCCTGCGGGAATTCTGCCGCGAGGCCGAAGTCGGTTACCGGGAGTGCGGCAAGGTGATCGTCGCGGTGGAGGACCCGGAAATCCCGGAACTGGAGCGTCTTCTCGCCCTGGGTCAGGCCAATGGGGTGGAGGATCTGCGGCTCATCGACGCCGCCGAAATGACCGCCCTGGAGCCGGATGTCCGGGCCGTGGCAGGGCTCTATTCACCCCGGACGGCAATTTTCGACGCCGAGGGCGCGGCACGCGCCTATGCCCGGTTGGCCGTCGAGCGGGGCACCCAGGTCCTGACCGGATCCCGGGTCACCGGACTGGATCGTTTCCAGGACGGCTGGCGGGTCACCATCACCCCGACGGGTGACGGCCGCCGGGAAGGTTGGCGGCACACGAGCCGGATCGTCATCAACGCGGCGGGCCTGTGGGCGGACCGGGTGGCCGCCCAGGCCGGGATCGATGTCGCCGGGCGCGGCTGGACCCAGCATCTGACCAAGGGCAACTACTTCGCGGTCAACAACGCCCACGACGGCCGGATCAATCGCTTGGTCTACCCGGTGCCGCCCGCCTCGGGTACGAGCCTGGGCGTTCACGTCTGCCTGGATCTGGCGGGCCAGATGAAACTGGGCCCCGATCTTGAAACCTTGTCGGAAGATCCCCGGGACGCCGACTTGTCTGATGTGGATTTTGACCTGGATTACAGGGTTGATCCCGGGCGGAAAGCATCGTTTTATGAGGATGCCAAGCGGTTTTTGCCTTGGCTTGAACTCGACGATCTGACCCCGGCCATGTGCGGGCTGCGTCCCAAGCTGACGGTGACCGGTTTCGATGATTTCGTGGTCCGGCGGGAAGCAGACGATTTTTGCGGCCTGATAAATCTTGTCGGCATCGAATCTCCGGGACTGACCTGCGCGCCGGCCATCGCTGCGGCCGTGGCCGACCTGGTCGGGGAAATGGAACAGTGATGATCGCCACCGCGCCGGAAGCAGGTTGATGTCGCATGTGGATCGCCATCGGCCTGTCCCTGGTCTGTGCTATTTTGGTGATGCCCGGCCGCTTGCGCCGGCAGGACCCGCAGGCCCCCCTGTTCAAGGGAACGGGGAGCCACTGGCGGCGCAACTACAGCCGACGGAGTTTTCTGCGGCTGGGTGGCGCGGTCGCCGCCGCCGGGGCGTTGGCCTACAGCGGGGCGGATGAGGCGGTGGACCGGTTCCACTCCGGGACCCTCAAGTCGTCCGGTACCGACACCGTGTCGCGCATCTTCAACCCCCTGGGCGAGCGGTTCTGGGTCGTGAACTGGTTCGTGGTTGCGGCGGTCGACGCCTGGTTCCGCTCGGGTTCCTTCAGCCGCTGGGGACGGAGCAATTTCGAGGCGATGATCGTCGGCCTACCCGTCCTGTGGACGTTGCAGCGGGGTCTGGGGGCCAACCGTCCCTCGGATGAGAACCCCAGTCCGCAGTGGCGGCCGATGAGCGACGACAACTCGGCTTCGGGACATGCCTTCATCGCGGCGATTCCCTGGCTGAACCTGGCCCGGCGGACGGGGAACCGCAACGCTCGCTGGGTGGCCCGCTGCGGGTCCGTCCTGACGGGCTGGTCGCGGATCAACGACCGCAAACACTATCTTTCCCAGGTCGTTCTGGGCTGGTCCGTGGCCTGGAACGCAGTGGAGGCGATTCACGGGGGCGAACTTCAGGCGGCGGAAAATGACAACTCGAAAGGGAAATCATGAACAACCGGTTTTTCACCCTGGCCCTTGCCATTCTCCTTTTCGTAACGGTGACGCCACAGGTGGTCCTGGGTGCGGATGCCGACCCGGCCGCCACGCAGTGGCCGGTGCGGCCCCTGGCCGAGGTGGATCGTCACCTGGCGCCGGATCTGGATCGCGAGGCCCTGGCCCGGGAAGACCTGGCACGCAGGGAACAGGGTTTGCCGAGCCGGTTCGCGCTTGTCCAGGAAGTTTCCCTGACGCCGGAGACTTCCGGTACCTGGGAAACACTGCCGTCGGGCCGGAGTCTCTGGCGGCTTCGAATATATAGCCGGGACGTTCTCTCCCTGAATCTCGGCTTCTCCCGGTTCTGGCTGCCTCCTGAGGCCCGGTTGCTGGTCTATCCCGCCTCCGGTGAGGGGCTGGTCCAGTCCTACGATGAGTCGGACAACGCTGCCCACGGCCAACTCTGGACGCCGGTCCTGTTGACCGACGAAGTGGTGGTTGAACTGGAAGTGGATCCGGTCCTGCGCTGGCAGGTCGAGCTCGAACTGACTTCCATCGGGCGGGGCTACCGGTTATTCGGGGAAGATCTCACGGACAAATCTGGGTCCTGCAACATCGACGTCGTCTGTCCCGAGGGTAATCCCTGGCGTGACGAGATCGATGCGGTCGGGGTCTATACCCGCGGAGGAGACACTGTCTGTACCGGGTTCATGGTCAACAACACCGCCGAGGACGGCACATCCTACTTCATGACCGCCTACCACTGCTTGGTCCGGGAGAATCTGGCGCCCTCGGTGGTGGTGTACTGGAATTTCCAGAGTCCCGTCTGCGGCCTGCAGGGCGGCGGGGTCCTGGACGACAACCAGACCGGAGCGATTCTGCGGGCGGAATACGAGACCTCGGACGTGACACTGTTGGAGCTGGAAGAGACGCCGGATCCCGCCTTCGGTGTCAAGTACGCCGGCTGGAACCGCGGCAGCGACGTACCTAGCAGCGCCGTCTGCATCCATCATCCCAGCGTCGATGAAAAGAGCATCAGCTTCGAGAACGACCCACTGTCGGTGACCTCGTACCTGCTCCATGCCAGCCCGGGCAACGGCACTCATCTGCGGGTCGGCGACTGGGACGCCGGGACGACCGAACCGGGCTC
>CBDUYZ010000280.1:0-3730 GCA_965371575.1 uncultured bacterium | reverse complement strand
GCCCTGTCGGCCAATTTCACCAGGGTCCATTTCGGCTTGCCCGAACTGGATGTCCCCACAGTGTTGGACTTCGTGGGGGACGGGGTGGTCAAACTGCTGATGCGGACCCTGGGCCACGATGTCCGGTCCGGCCAGACCGGCGAGGCGGGCTTGTCAGTCAGCGAGGAGATGCAAGCCGAGGGCATGTCCGTGTTCGCCGATCACTATGGCCGCCACCTGCTGGACAACACGACACTCTTTCCCGGTGTGCTGGATGTCATGGCCCGCTTCCAGCGGATTCCCATGCATCTGGCCACCAACAAGCCTCGCGCCTACACCGACACCATTCTCACGGGGCTTCATCTGGCGGGAGCCTTCCGTAAAGTGGTCTGCGGGGACGAAACGCCGGAGCGCAAACCGGACCCAGTACATCTACAGATCTGCCTGGAGGGTCTGGACGTCGCCTCGCAGGATGTGGTGGTGGTGGGGGACAGCCCCAACGACGTGAACGCCGCCCGGGCGCTGGGAGCGGTGTCCGTTGGTTGCACCTTCGGCCTGGGCCAGCCTGGTTTGCTCAGGTCCGCGGACCCGGATTTCACCATCGATTCCATGGGTGAGCTGGCCGATCTCTTTCCTTCACGCTAGGACCACCTGTCATGAGTGATCGCGCGCCTTCTCTATATCCCTGGCCCCTGGCCCGGTTGCTGAAGCGTGTCGCGGTCGAGTGGGAGGATCGGGGCGAGATATTCGGTTTGACGGGCCGGCGGTTCTTCAAATCCGCGCCGGACATCGATCTCGGCTGCGATCTGGCGGGCCGATCGGTGGCCACTCCGGTGGGCCCGGCCGCGGGTCCCCATACCCAGATGGCCCAGAACATCGTACTGGCCTGGCTTTCCGGCGCCCGGACCTTCGAACTGAAGACGGTGCAGGTCCTCGACGAACTGGACATCGAGCGGCCCTGCATCGACATGGAAAACGTGGGCTACAACATCGAATGGAGCCAGGAACTGACCCTGGCTGAATCCTTGGCCGAGTACACCAAATCCGCCCTGATGCTGGCAGTCCTGCGCCGGTGGGAGCCGTTGACCCTGGCCGTGGGGGATATGACCGGGCCGGCCGGGGATCATGCCTTCGAACTGTCGGTGGGCTACGATCTGGCCGGGATCCGCTCCGACAGGGTTACCGCATTCATAGCCGGGTTGCTCGATGCCCGTGAGGCGATCGACCGCTTCCGGCGGGAGATCCCCGCGCCCTTCCAGAGCCTGCGGGATGTCCCGGTTACCGCCCGGATCGTGGACCACGCCACGCTGAGCACTTTTCACGGTTGTCCGCCCGACGAGATCGAGGGCATCGTCAAGCACCTGATGACGACCCACGGGCTGGATGTGAGCGTGAAGCTGAATCCCACGCTCCTGGGCCTGGAAACTGTCCGGGAAATACTTCACGACCGTCTGGGTCACACCGAAGTGCCGCTGGTGCCCGCGGCTTTCGCCGCGGACCTGAAATTCGAGCGCGCCCTGGAAATGATCACCCGGCTGGAGAAATTTGCCGCCTCCCATGGCCGGGAATTCGGCATCAAGCTGACGAATACCCTGGTGGTGGGCAATGAGCGCGGGGTCATGCCGGGTGAGCAGATGTACCTGAGCGGCAAACCCCTGCATGTCATGGCGGTCACCCTGTTGGACAGATTGGTCGAAGCCATGCCGGGGATGCTCCGCCTGGGTGGCGGTGACGGCCCCGTTCCGGTGGCCTTCAGCGCCGGCATCGACAAGGATAATCTGGTCGACGCGGTGGCCCTGGGTCTGATGCCGGTGACCATCTGCAGCGATCTGCTTAAGCCCGGCGGGTACGGTCGCATGGCTCAGGGGCTGCGAAAACTCGTCAAGACCATGAAGACCGCCGGCCTGACCGGTCTGGACGGGTTGCTGGACAAGGCGGACAATGAGGCCCGGGCCGCGGGCCACCGGGATTCCGTGCAGGCCCTCTCGCAGCATCTCGCGACGCCGGAAGGGTTGGCCCCCTATGCCCTGGCCGCCACGGGCAAACCCCTGCGCCGGGTCGATCACCAGCTGGAGATGTTCGACTGCGTGGCGTGCGCCAACTGCGTTACCGTGTGCCCCAACGATGCCTTTCTGCAGATCCCTACCAAAGGTGCGGATGGTCTGGAAGCCCGGGTCCAATACCTGGTCCTGGCCGAACTGTGCAACGATTGCGGGAACTGCACGACTTTCTGTCCCGAGGATGGATCGCCTCATCTGATCAAGCCCCGCCTCTATATCGAGGTCGCCGCCTGGGAGGCCGACGGCAGCCGGGGGTTCCTGTTGGACCGCACGAGTGATGATCTGGTGAGGGTGGACGGCCCGGTCGCGGCCGACGCCGGTCTGGTCAAGAATCTCGTGGAAAGGGAAAGCTGGCTGATGTCCTGTCTGGAAGTGGAATAGGCTCTGTCTGGTGTCCCTCGGACCGAACCGAGGCCGGGTCAGTCCTATGCCAGGTTTTCCAGCATATTTTCCAGAAGAGCCCCGACCCCCGCCCGGGTGTAGGGGTCGTCCGGGTGGGGTGGCTGTTCCCCGGTCTCGAAATGCGGCCGCTCTCCGTATTCACGGCCCCAGCGTGCATCGGTGTCCCGGACCAACGAGGTCAGCAGTGAATCGGCTCCCAGGGTGACGGTCAGGAATTCCTCCAGGGCGCCGGCCGGTTGGTCGAAATGGCGGGCCAGCAGGGGTAGGTCGTCTTCCAGACGGGCCAGGATGGTCCGGGCCAGGGACCCCGTGGGGTCCCCCAGGCGGGAAGCCAGGATATGCTCGATCTCCAGCAGGACCTGTTCTGCCCGGGCTACCGGCGAGGCGCCGGACAGGGAACCCGCGGCTTCACGGCCGACGGCCTCGGCCAGGGTGAACTTTCTGTCCCGTCTGATCCTGCTTTCCGTTGACTCGGAACCGGATTCGGGTTTTTTTGGATCTTTCATGAACACAGGATAACAGAAAGTGATTCACGCGTGAACCCGCAGTCGGACAACTCATCACCGCATGCTCCGAGCCACCTGGCCGGCGGCGTCCCCGCCGACAGGGGGCAGTTCATCCTGGAGCGCAGAGTGCGTCTGGTCAAGCCGCTGCTACCTGCGGCAGGCGGCCATCTGGTTGATTTCGGCTGCGGAAACGGAGCCCAGACCCTGCTCTTCGCGGAGTATTTCGACCGGTTGACCGGCGTGGATGCCAGCGGGGTCTATCTGGAGGATTTTCGCCGCGAGATCGTGGCCCGTGGGCTGGAAGACCGCATCCAGGTCGTGGCCACCGACGGTGGGCCCATACCCCTGCCCGACGGCACGGCGGATGTGGTGACCTCGTTCACGGTCCTTGAACACGTTCCGGACGAACAGGAGGCCCTCGCGGAAATGCGCCGGATCCTGCGTCCCGGAGGAAAATTGATCATCACCGTGCCCAACCGGTGGTGGATATTCGAAACACACGGCGCCGATTTGCCGTTGTTACCGTGGAACCGGGTGCCCCTGGTCAGTTGGTGGCCCAAGAAGCTGCACGATCGCTGGGCCCGGGCCCGTATCTATGGCCGGCGGGGAATCGAGAAGCTCCTCGTCCAGTCAGGTTTTACAATCGAGTCCAGTTTCCGCATGACAGCCCCCATGGATATGATCACATGGCGACCCCTGCGTGGATTGGTCCGCTCCGTCCTGTTCAGACCCGATCGCGCCCCTACCCCTTTCCAGGCCACCGAGATCGTGGTGGCCGCCACG
>CBDUYZ010000279.1:0-3792 GCA_965371575.1 uncultured bacterium | reverse complement strand
CTGCCTCACTTCTGCTACCACCCCGACCTGTCCATAGCCGGCGTCTGCAGACTGTGCCAGGTCGAGATCGAGGGCATGCCCAAGTTGGCCATCGCCTGCAATACAACGGTGCGCGACGGCATGGTGGTTCACACCAGGAGCAAAAAAGTCACCAGGGCGGCCACCCTGATCCTGGAGATGCACCTGATCAATCATCCTGTCGATTGTCCCATCTGCGACCAGGCAGGGGAATGCGGACTGCAGGACCAGTACATGAACTACGGCCTGTATGACACCAAGGTCGAGATGGACGACAAGGTGCACAAGGACAAGGCCCAGGTCATCGGGCCCCACGTGATTCTCGACCAGGAACGCTGTGTTTTGTGCAGCCGCTGCGTGCGCTTCTGCCTGGAGGTGACCGGCACGGGCGAAATGGGCATCTTCGACCGCGGCGACCGAGCCCGGATCGGCACTGCGCCCGGCGTGGGGCTGGACAACAACTACAGTATGAACACCGTGGACATCTGTCCGGTGGGCGCCCTGACCAGCCGCGATTTCCGCTTCCAGAAACGGGTATGGATGCTCAAGGCCGCCGACAGCGTGTGCCCCGGCTGCGCCACCGGTTGCAACGTGCGCATAGACTACGAGGCCGACCGCGTTTACCGCCTCAAGCCGCGGTACAATCCCGAAGTGAACGGGCCCTGGATGTGCGACAAGGGCCGCTTGACGTACAAGGCCGTCCACGAGGAAAACCGCCTCGGCGATCCGCTGGTCGACGGCCGGACCGAGACCTGGGCCGGTGTCGCTCGGACGTTGTCCGACCTGGTAGGTACCGGTGGCTTCGGCCTGGTGGTCGGCAGTGCCCACCAGAGTCTGGAGGAGATGCATCTATTGAAGGCCCTGGCCGGCAACGCGCCTGTACGCGGCGGGCTGTCCGGCAGTGATCGCGGAGACCGGGACGATCTCCTGCTGGACGCCGACCGGACCCCTAACCGCCGGGGGCTGGCGCTGCTGGGCATCGCCGAGAGCGAAAGCCCGGCGCTGGTCGACCTGATCAAGGATGCCTCCGGGCCGATTCTGATCCACGGGGGGGATCCCGCGGCGGATCCGGCCGTGGCGGCCGCCCTGGGTGAAAGTGATTCCGTCATATACATCGGTACTCACGACAACGAGACCGCCGGATGCGCCGCGGTGATCCTGCCCGGGGCCATGTGGGCGGAAAAGGCGGGGATTTTCGTCAACCGGGACGGGCGCCTGCAGGAATTCAAGCAGGCCGTGGCCCGCAACGGCAACGCCCGTGATGACTGGCGCATTCTGTCCGAATTGATGACGGCCCGCGGCAGGCCGGATGTTCCGGGCAGTCTGCTGGCCGTTCGGGCCGACATGAATGGGGCGGTCACAGCGGATACTGATCTGAACAAGCTGCCGGAAAGAGGATTCGTGCCCGGGGGTGAAGCCCGATGACCATCGTTTTCGACACGCTCGCCAAGATTATGTTCTTCTTCGTGTTCATCATGGGCCTGGTGGTGGTCCTGATCTGGATGGAGCGCAAGGGTGCGGCCTTCATCCAGGACCGGACCGGGCCGAACCGGGCCTCGATTGCCGGCATCAGGCTGGCCGGGCTGATCCATCCGGTGGCCGATGTCTTCAAGCTCCTGTTCAAGGAGGACGTCGCCCCCGCCAACCGGCACAAGGGGCTGTACAATATGGCTCCGTGGCTGGTGATGACCGTCGCCATGAGCACATACGCGGTGATCCCCTTCGGAGATTTTCTCACCGTGGCCGGACGCATGGTGCCGCTGGTTGTCGCCGATCTCAGCGTGGGGCTGCTGTACGTCCTGGCCATCGCAAGCCTGGCCACCTATGGCGTGGTCATGGGCGGCTGGGCGGCCAACAACAAGTTCACCTTCCTGGGCGGCATTCGCGCCTCCTCGCAGATGATCAGTTACGAGATCAGCATGGGGCTGGCCCTTATGGGGTTGGTCCTGGTCTTCTCGAGCCTGCGGATCACCGACATCGTGGCGGGTCAGGGCGACCTGATCTGGGGCTTTTTGCCCAAGTGGGGCGTGGTGGTCCAACCGCTGGGCTTCATCCTCTTCATCGTCGCGGTTTTCGCCGAGACCAACCGGAACCCCTTCGACCTGCCCGAAGCGGATTCCGAGATCGTGGCTGGTTTCCATCTCGAATACAGCTCCATGAAATTCGCCCTGTTCTTCATGGCCGAATACGCGCACATGGTGATCGGGGCGTCTCTCATCGCGACTCTTTATTTCGGCGGCTACCAGATTCCCTGGCTGCCCCGGCCCTTGATCGAGGCCCACGCCGGCCTGATACTGACCCTGATGCTGATCGGGGTAGCGGTGATTTCACTGTTGATCGCGATGCTGTTCTTCCGGCGTGCCCAGAAGGAAAAGGGCAAGTTCGGCGACGCTCGCGATCGCGAGCCCGCTCTCGGCGGCGTCGCCTGGGTTGTGGTGGCCCTGGCCGCGCTGGCGGGTCTGGTCCTCAAATCCTGGACCATAGGTCCGGTGGGGGCGGGACTGGTCGCTTCAGTACTGCAGGTCATGACCTTCATGGCCAAGGTCGTGTTCTTCGGGTGGTTGTTCATCTGGATCCGCTGGACCCTGCCCCGGTTCCGTTACGACCAGTTGATGCACTTGGGCTGGAAGGTCTGGCTGCCCCTGGGCCTGGCCAATCTGGTGGTCACCGCTCTGGTGATGGCGTTTGTCTGATACGAGGAGTGCCATGAGTTTCGAAGGATTACCCAAGGGTTCCGGCGACAAGAAACGGTCGTTCCGCGACTCGATCTACATATGGGAAATACTGCGTGGGCTGGGAGTGACGGCCAGGCACCTGGTGCGGAACATTCTCCACACCGACGAGATGCCGACCATGCAGTACCCCGAGGAGAAGCAGGTGTACGGGGATCGTTTCCGGGGCCGCCACCGTCTGATGCAGCGGGAGGACGGGTCACCGGTATGCGTGGCCTGCCAGATGTGTTCGACCTACTGCCCGGCCGACTGCATCACCATCGTGGGGGCCGAGCATCCCGATCCGAAGATCGAGAAGTACCCGCTTTCCTTCGAGATCGATCTGTTACGCTGCGTCTACTGCGGGCTGTGCGAGGAAGCCTGTCCGTGCGACGCCATCCGCCTCGACACTGGAATCTATGAAATCGCAGCGGACAGCCGCGAAAAATTCGTCGTCGATATGGAGTTCCTCCTGATCAACGACACCGACGGGACCCTCTGACCCGCCGCGGGTCTGAGTTGAACAGGTGAAAGGCTCGACATGGAAGGTATTCTGTTCTGGGTTTGCGGCAGTCTGATGGTCTTCGGGGGCCTGATGATGGTGGTCCAGCGCAGCGCCGTGGTCTCGGCGGTGTGGCTGATCTTCACCTTCATCAGCGCTGCGGGGATCTTCGCCCTGCTGTCGGCCCCCTTTTTGGCTGTCATGCAGGTACTGGTCTACGCCGGCGCCATCATGGTGCTGTTCCTGTTCGTGATCATGATGCTGCAGGGACCGGTACTCGAAGAGGACCGGAAACGCTTGGCCGTGTCCTTGTGGCCAGCCGTGGCGGTACCACCCATGGCGGTCGTGGTCATGATCATAGGTTACGTCAAGCGGAACGGTCTGACGGAGATGGGCGGAGCAGTTCCTGAAGGGTTCGGGTCGCCCGGGCAAGTGGGGGGCCTCCTGCTGGGAAAATATCTCCTGGCATTCGAATTGATTTCCATCGTCCTGCTGGTCGCCATCATCGGCGCCTTGGTCCTGGGCAAGGATGAAAGGAAACTGCCGTGGAAATAACCCTGA
>CBDUYZ010000278.1:0-3797 GCA_965371575.1 uncultured bacterium | reverse complement strand
CGGCCCGGGCCGGTTCGGGATGACAGAGCAACAGGGCCGCCACGGGATCGTCGGCCCCGTCATAGCCGATAGCCTCCAGATCGAAGACCGCCAGATCGCAGGCCCGGCCCGGTTCCACCGCGCCAACGTCGGTGCGGCCGAGGCAGCCGGCGCCGCCCAGGGTGGCCATTTCCAGCACCTCGTTCACGGTCATGCCGGCCGCCCCTCCGGTGACCCGGTGCAGCAGAAGGGCTTGCCGCAATTCCGCGAGCAGGTTTGAACTGTCGTTGCTGGCCGACCCGTCGACGGCCAGACCCACCGGACAGCCTGCCGCGCGCAGATCCCTGACCCGGCACACGCCCGAGCCGAGCCGCATGTTGGAGCTCGGACAGTGGGCGATGCCCACTCCTGCGGCGCCCAGACGTGTGATTTCCTCATCTTCGAACCAGATGCCGTGGGCCAGCCAGACATCGGCGGCCAGCCATGCCACCGACTCCAGCAAATCCACCGGTCGCTGCCCGTAGACTTCATGGCAGTAGTCGTTCTCGTCCCTTGTTTCAGCCAGATGGGTGTGCAGACGAACTCCGTGCCGGCGGGCGAGCGCCGCGGTGTCGCGCATCAGCTCGGGACTGACCGAAAACGGGGAGCAGGGCGCCAGGGCGATACGCACCATGGCGCCGGGCTCCGGATCGTGCCACCTGCCGATAACCCGCTCGCTGTCGGCCAGGATTGTCGCCGGGTCCTGAACCACGGAGTCGGGCGGCAGGCCGCCGTCCTTGACCGATCGGCTCATGGATCCACGCGTGGGGTGGAAGCGGATCCCGACCTCGGCCGCGGCCTCGATGGTGATGTCGATCAGGTGGGGCGAGGCGCTTGCGGGGAACAGGTAGTGGTGGTCGGTGGTGAGAGTGCAGCCCGAGCGCATCAACTCGCGGAAACCGACTACCGCGGCCCGGTGGAAATCGTCGTCCGTCAGTTTGGCCCAGACCGGATAGAGGGTCTTCAGCCAGTCGAACAGTTCGCTGTCGACGGCGTCGCGCCAGGCGCGGGTCCGGGTCTGATAGAGATGGTGATGTGTGTTGATCAAACCGGGCAGGACCACACAGTCGGTCGCGTCGTAAACCGTGAAGATCTCGGCGGGCACATCATCGATCAAGGCGGGGACCGGACCGCCACCCACCGTGGTGATCATGCCGTCGGTTGAGGCGATCCAGGCGTCGGTCAGCACTTCGCGCTCCTGGTTCATGGTCACCAGGGTGCGGATGTTCTTCATCAGGAAATAGCTTGATTCGGTCATCTAGACTCTCTGTCGGACGGTCCGGTAAGATCCTGTCTGGTTGTCATGTCCCAGTATACTCGGGCCATCGGGCATGGCTAGTCCGGAAAGGGGCTCCGGGAGATCCATCCAGCCGAAAATTGGCCGAGGGTCAATTTGAGGGTGCAGTGGCCAGGGATTTACGATACGTTCTTTTCGAGGATGTCCTGCTGGACAGGACGGAGCTGGTGCTGACCTGGCCCTGATTCCCGCCACCGCCGAACGCGTATGGCGGGGATTAAAGGAGGAAACCCGATGATCAAGAAATTCGCTCTTATCACCCTGACCGCCGCCGCGGTTTTGGCCCTGTTCACTCTGGCCGGCTGCGGTGGCAAGGAAGTCACCCGCGTGGAAGTGGAAGAGGAGATCGACCTGTCCGGCGAGTGGAACGACGTGGACAGCCAGAAGGTGTCCGCTGCGCTCACGACCCAGATCACCATGAGTTCCTGGGTCGAGGACTTCCGGGCTGAAAACGGCGAGAAACCCTACTTGATCGTCGGGACGGTCCGCAACAAGACCGCCGAACACATCGCAACCAAGACCTTCATCGCCGATCTGGAGCGGAATTTCATCAATGGCGGCCGGGTCCGGGTGGTGGCCAGCGCCGAAGAAAGGGATGAAATCCGCGGCGAGCGCGCCGACCAGCAGGAATTCTCTTCCGCCGAGACCATGAAGCAGTGGGGCAGGGAGAAGGGCGCCGACTACATGCTGATCGGGGAGATAAACATGATCCTGGACCAGGAGGGCGGCGACGCCGTGAAGTACTACCAGGTGGACGCCTACCTGGTGGATCTCGAGGATAACACCAAGGTCTGGGCCGGTTTCGAGAAGATCAAGAAGTTCGTCGGCAAGGGCAAATACAAACCCTGATGAACCATGACTTTTCCTGAGACCCATGTTTCCCCGCGTCCGAGGACGGTCGCCCGTACTGCGGCCGTCCTGGCGCTTCTGTTGTGGACCCTGTTTCTGACGACAGGGTGCGCCACCTACAGCGCCAAGTTGAAGAATCTTAAGCCGCAACTGGCCAACGGCGAATTCGACAAGGCCCTGGCCACCGTCGAGAAGGAAAGCGGCAGCAAGGACCGCCTGCTGTATTACCTCGAACGTGGTCTCATCCTGCACTACGCCGATCGTTTCGCCGAAAGCAACGAAGCCTTCGCCGCCGCCGAACGCACCGCCGACGACCTGTACACCAAGTCCGTCTCCGAGGGCGCCTTTTCCCTGTTTTCCAACGACAACGCCATCAGCTACCGGGCCCGGCCCTTCGAAATGGCCATGGTCCCCTACTACAAGGGACTGAACTACATCTACCTCGGTCAGCGGAACGAAGCCCAGGTCGAAGCCCGCCGGGCCAGCCAGTTGATGTCCAAGTACGTCGATGCGACCCTGAATGGATTGCGGGACGAGGACAAGGGGGACTTCGAGAAGATCCGCAACAACGCCTTCCTGCTCTACTACAGCGGCATGCTCTACGACTGGGACGGAGAACTCAACGACGCCTTCGTCGCCTACCGCAACGCGGCGGTGGCCTATCAGAAGAATCATGAGTTGCTGAACATCGACATTCCGCCCTCGTTGGGCCCGGATCTGACCCGGGTTGCCGGCCGGATCGGCCTCCGGGGTGAACTGGATCAACTTCACAAGACCTGTCCCGACGTCTTTCCTTTTGGGGAAGACAGCGACGGCCTGCCCCGGACTCGCCAGGACTACGAAAAAGCGGCAGCCTGGCGCCAGGGCAACGGTGAAGTGGTACTGCTGCTGGAATCGGGATTCGTGGCTCAGAAGAGCCAGATCAGGTTCGATTTCCCCATTTTCGAGGGAGAGGCCTATAACGATCCCGATTACTGGTCCTGGCAGATCTGGGCGGGCATGGGCAACATGCAGGCCCTGGTCAAGGGCCGGAAGGTTGAATACTGGGCGTCGGTGGCGGCGCCCCAGCTCGACGATGGTCAGCCCGGCCCCGTTGCCGGTGCCCGCGTGACCGCGGGCGTCGCGGGGGACCACACCGTGACCACCCGGGTGGAAAACTGCACCAGGCAGGCCCGCATCACCTTCGACGCGGAAAAACCCAGCATCTTCTTCAAGACCATTCTCAGGGGATTGACCAAGTACCTGGCCACCCGGGGCGCCGAAGAGGCCGGCGGCAGCTGGGCCGGCCTGGCTGCCAACATCTTCGGGGCGGTGACCGAAAGCGCCGATACCCGGAGCTGGCTGACACTGCCCGAACACGTCAACCTGGCGCGCATTTCCCTGCCGCCCGGCACCTATGACCTGCAGGTGGAACTGCTGGGACCTCGCGGGGAAAAGCTGTCCATGCAGATCGTTCCCGCCGTCGAGGTCCACGCCGGCGACTGGACCTGTATTTCCCGCCGGGTTTTTTGAAACATGTCTGAATTACGGATGATCACTGGGAAATGTCGCCTTGCCTGCCTGGCCCTGATTCTGATCCTGATTCTCCCGAACGATTCCGTGGCTGCCGAAGAGGATTCCACCGGGACCTCCG
>CBDUYZ010000277.1:0-3801 GCA_965371575.1 uncultured bacterium | reverse complement strand
GCCTTTCATCCGTACCCACGGCTCCGGCGGCGGACTTTTTTACTAGGGCTTCGACTCGCCCTTCTCGCCGCGGGTTCGGCTGGTCTGGGCGGGTGCGGCGAGGAGGCTGCCGAAATCGGGTGGCCGGCTGACGGTCCAAAGGGCCGGGCCTTGGCTGGAGGCACGGCGGTGGTGGCTCTTAGTTCGGACCCCGATGTGTTAAACCCCCTGATCTTTACCTCGGCCAACGCCGGTATCGTGTTTGCCGAAATTCACGACGGCCTGACCGAGATGGGGGACGACCTGGTCTACCACCCGCGAATCGCGGCAAGCTGGGAAGTTTCGCTGGACGGCCGTATGGTCACCTATCGTCTCCGACCCTGGCGATGGTCGGACGGGCACCCTTTGACCGCCAGTGATGTGGTCAGTTCGTTCAACCTCTTCAAGAATCCGGCCGTGGCCAGCCCGCGTCGCGGTTCCTTTCGTGATGTCCTGGCGGCGACGGTCCTTGATTCGGCTACGGTCCGCTACGAACTGGCGCGGCCCCAGCCCGACCCCATTCAGAGGACTTGGCACCATATCCTGCCCGAGCACCTAACCCGGGATCTTGATCCCGCGAACGTTCGCGGTTGGGATCTGAACCACCATCCCCTGTCCTCGGGCGAATTCGTTCTGGAGAATTGGGCCCACAACCGTTCTCTGTCCTTCGTGCGCAACCGGGCCTACCCCGGGAAAGCTGCCCTGCTGGATCGCGTCGTATTCAAGATTCTGCCGGAGGAGGGCGCCCGACTGGTCGCTCTGGAAACGGGTGAGGTCGATCTGGTGGACCATGTGCCGCCGGATGCCGTGCGGCGCCTGGAGGGGTCGGGCCGGGTACGGATCGCCGCCAACGGCGGCCGGCAGTTCTACTATCTGCAATGGAACTGCGCCAACAGACTGTTCGCCCAGGCAGAAATCCGCCGGGCGTTGTCGTTTGCCATCGACCGCGAACGGATGGTCGACACCCTCCTGCTAGGCTACGGAACGCCGGCCGTCGGTCCCATCCCTCCCGCTCTCTGGAACCATCACCAGGAACTGGCGCCCGACGCCTTCGACCCGGCTCGGGCCAGCCGCATGCTGGCGACAGCGGGTTGGCAGGACAGTGACGGAGACGGGGTTCTCGACAAGGGCGGGGTGGAATTCCGTTTCGAGATCCTGACCAGGCAGGGCGATCCCGTACGGGAAAGCGGGTCGGTCATTCTGCGGGAAAACCTCAAGGACGTCGGGGTGGAAGTAACAATTCTCGCCATGGAATTGGCCGCGGGGTTGGACCGGTTGAGGTCAGGGCGCTTCGATTCCTACTTCGGACGGCTGAATGCGAACCTCTATGGCGATCCGTCTGGGTACGTCAGATCCACCGCGGTCGAGGAATTCAACAACGGCCGCTACGCCAATCCAGCGGTGGATTCCCTGTTGACCCTGGCGCTGGGTGCGTTGGAGCGGTCAAGGGCCCTTCCAATCTGGCTGGAAATCCAGGAATTGCTGGCTGTGGATCCGCCGGCCGCTTATCTGTTCTACCCGGAAAACCTGGTGGGAATCGGTCCACGGTTGCGCGACGTACGGCCCCATATGCTGTCGCCGATCAACAATATAGCAGAATGGTGGATAGCTCCCGGCGACAGAAAGTACAAATCGGGATCCTGAGGATGACACAATTCATTGACCGCGGGGATTGCCTGGATCCGGAACAATTAGTAAATTGACATAACATGTTGCACAACCCAGCACATAGCCTAAGTATGCCAGCGAGAGTCAGGACCATCACGGCCGGGGCGTTGGCGGGAGTCTGCCTGCTGCTGATCCTGAACCTGGCGGGATGTTCCAGCAGCACCGACCCGGGTGTGAACCCCGATCCGCCGCCGACCATCGAGTTTTCTCCGCCTGGAGCGGGACTGGAACTGTGGCTCAGCGAAACCATGGAATTTTCCGCTGCCGTCATGCCGGCCGCCGCATTGTCGGCGAGCTGGTATCGGCTGGGGGAGCCGGTTGGGCAGGATTCCGTTTTCACGTACGTTCCGGCGGAGGTGGGGCGCGATATCCTGAAGGTCATTGCGTTTGCGGGAGCTGTGCAGGACACCCATTCCTGGGTCATCGACGTCAAGGAGGACATATCGGCCATTCCCCCCGTGGTTCCCGGCGTCTGGGTTCGGACGGGGCCGGAGCCGGCGGATGTCGTCGTTTATTGGATCCGTGTGACCGGCGAGACCTTTCCACTGGTCGAATACCTGGTCGCCTGCAGTTTTGACGGACCCATTTCCGAAAGCAACTGGAATCAGGCCACCATCCTTGAAAACTACGCGGTGGTTCCCGGCCAGCTGGGCTATTCACGGACCTATACCGCGGCTGAACATGGGATGATACCGGGTGAGCAGGCTTGGTTCGCCGTAAGGGTTCGCGATGAACGGCAGCAATTGTCGCCTCTGACTTCCAGCTTCCGACATGACATCACCTGGCCCTGGTATCTCGGCGGACAAGTCACCGATGATACGGGTAAGCCCCTGCTGGCGGTCATTCTCACACCTGACGACGAATCGGAAAATTCCACCAACACCGACGGCGGGGGTATTTTCCTGTTCGACGATCCTTTCCACAATACCGAGAGCATCAAGGTCACTACAAATTCCCCTTTATGGCATGATTTCGTGACTGAACCGGTTCCGGTGGACCAGGACACCACGCTTGCCAACATTACCCTGATCACCCCGTATGATCTCGGCTACGACTGTTGGAACGGCCAATTCCTGGAGTATCTGCGGTCTATGACCGGGACCGTTGAAATTGCCGACCAGCCGGAATGGTCCCTGCTTCACCGCTGGGATGAATACCCCGTCTCGGTTTTCATACCGCCGTTCCAGAACTCCGCCGGGGTCGATATGGAGCAGGCCTGCCTGGCCGCTTTGGATTTTTGGAACACCACGATGAACAGTGATGCGGACCAGTTGGGTATCGACGAAACCGATTATTTCGTGCGGACCGCAGAAGAGGCGACGGCCGATATTGTCTTTCTGTTCGAATTGCGTGCCCTGAGTTTCGGCTACGGGAAGGTCAGCTTGCTTCTGCCCGCGGGGCCAGAGTTCTATCTGGGCAGGGTTGTTCCGGAAAAGATGCAGATCTGGATCAATGCCGATGACGCCCTCGGCGTGTTCGAGGCAGTGCAGGGGGTCGCCCTACATGAATTCGGACATACGCTCGGCCTGTTCGGTCATGCGAATTGTTCGGGAGACGAGTACCTCATGAAGATAGCCGGGGGGCTCGGGGCCATGTCGCGGGACGATCCGATTCACCTGGACGAACGGCGGGCCGTGAGGGCGATCCGTAACATACCGCAAGGCACGGACATGAAGAACTACGCCCCGTGAAGAATGGAAAATCAACAGCCTGCCGGATCAACACCAAATATTGACACAATTATTACTTCCGTTTATCGTCAGCTCAGTAGCCACCCCGCACCCATCCTGAAGAAAGCGGGGTCCAGACCAACCAAGGGCCTACGCCGGGAGATTAATATGCCCCGCAGGAAGTCATCCCTCTTGAACGATCTCAGCACCGCCGATCTTAAACGTCTCCTGGCTGCCCGGGAGCGAATCGATATCCTCGAGAAGGAAAAGACCGGATTGGTGAAAGAGTTGGCCAAGATCGAGAAGGAGCTGGGCAAACTCATGAATGACTCCACGGGGACGGGAACCGTCGTCTCGAGAAAGGTTCGCAGGAAAAAAGTCGCCAAGAAGACAGCCAGGAAGAAGGCCGTCAAGCCGGCGGCGCGCTCCTCGGCAAAGGCTAAGG
>CBDUYZ010000276.1:0-3841 GCA_965371575.1 uncultured bacterium | reverse complement strand
ATAAAAAACACACATAGCCGGGGCCGTCCTGGGCGAGTGGATCGGTCCACTCATATATGGTAGCACAAACAGGAGTAAAATACTACTGCTTTATTCAAGATAGTGGGGCTTGCCTGGTAAACTTCATATTTACAGTTAATTAAGTCTGGGTGTGCCCGCTCCCTCCTGAAAACTCCGTCGGCAAAGCAACACAGGAAGTATCCGGCGTGGTCGGAATTATCGGAATGCTCAGGCGGGATCAGGCTCCTCGGGGGCGTCGTCCGATTCCGGGGAATCCGCGTCTGTGTCGGCTTCGGGCACGATCTCGGTCACGTTGCCGAACTCGTCGATCGTGACCACGGGTTCGGGAACTTCTTCGCCCGCTTCCATGGCAGCCTTGCGTTCAGCCTTGGCCAGACGCTTGGCTTCCTTCTTCTTCTTCTTCTCCAGTTCCTTGCGGCGTTTCTCGTAGGAGAAATGGGATCGCGCCAAGGGGTCCACCTTTCATCTAGGTTCGAAAACCGAGTGCACGGCAACGTGCAGGTGGAATTGTAGCCATGCGGACAGGATTCGTCAATCCCGGGACGTCAGTCGATCTCAACATCCTACTCGAGAACCGTTTTTCCATTGTCGCAGCATCAGTCCCATAACGACACCCAACAGCAGAGCGCCATAAGTGCTCAGGCTGTTGGGAGCCAGGGATGGGATCAATCGCAACAACAGGGTGTCGTTGCCACCGGGGATGATGGCGCTGCCCAACCCCATGAATATTCCCCCCAACAGGTTTGTCGGCCATCCCGTCCCCGGCTTGGACGTTCGCCAGGTCCCCCGCTGATGGGCCGAGATGACCATGCCGCCGAAGATGGTCGGGACCAGGAGCAATTCCAGCACCGGTGGCGGTGCCATGTTCGATACCAGCGATCCGGATGTCTGCTGGAGTGTGTTCAGGTAGGTCCAGGGGCCGAAGCCGAGGTATAGAAGTCCCGCGCCCAGGCCCAGGATCAGGGCCGCTGCCGCGGGATTGATGGGCTTGTCGCGCATCAGGTGGCGCCAGGTTTCGCGCAGCCGCCAAAGCCGGATTATTTCCCAAATGGTCCATCCAGCCAGGATTGCACTCACCGGCCACACCCATCTCGAAATGTCTGCCGGACCGATGACCTGCCCGTTGACGAGAAACCCGGGGATGAGCAGGTGCCCGAGCGCGCTGCCGGTGATGATTCCCCCCAGGGTGGCGAACATGCGCCAATCCCGGTCAGCCAGACGTTGCAGGGTGGAAAACGAGCAGCCCCTGTTAAGGGCCGCCCCGTAACCAAATAGGAACCCGCCCAATAGCCCGGACCACAATGGTCCTATTCCCTGGGCCTCACTCAACAATCCCGGCCGGAAATATGTGACAGGGACGATCAACACCATGGCCCATAACACCGTGCGGCCGAAGGCGGCGATGAGTTGGAAACGATGCCGGCGCAAGGCATCGGACACAGCACGGACCGTGCACAGGCTTGCCCGGTGGGATGTGAAACCCAGAAAGGCAACGAGAGGGATGACCCACAACCCTGTCCACAGGCCGGCCATCTGTCACCCCTGTTCCGGTTCCGGAAATCCCCGCCTGAGGCCTAACCCCAACATGAGCCCGAAGGCCAGGTGGGCGATGAACACCGTCAGGGGCATGACAGGCATGTCCAGGCCGAAGGCCCCAATGCCGAGGGATTTAACCGCCGGGCTGGCCAAAAAGCCGATTCCGATGAGCTGGCCGTAGATGATCGTCCACCACAACGAACGGCGTCCCAGGATCAGGACGAAGATCAGGCCGAAGGCCACACCATTCCAGAAGTGGTACCCCCAGCCCAGGATGTCCGACACAGCCGAGGGCCCGACCATGAAGCGATCGGTGAGCAGGACGCCCAGCAAACGGGGCATGTCGCCGGGCATGCCGCCCAGGCGGAAACTGATGATGCGCACGATCTCCAGACCAAAAGTGGCGGCAAACCCGGCGGTTGCTCCCACTACCATGCGTCGCTCCAGCGCGGAGTAGCCCCGGGCCTTGGCGACCAGAAAGATCGCCAGCAGGGCCAGGACCGAAGGCAGCAGTACGAATTTGCCGGTGACCGAGAGCTTGGCCAGGCCGGCCTGGGCCGCGGGGAAGAGGTTGGGAGCAATTCCGGCCAGGCCCAGGGCAGCCAATCCCAATATCGTCTGGGCATCAAATTTTGGTTTCATGATGGAATCCTTGTCGAGAGGGGGCAGCCGGGCGGCTGCCCCGTTATTTGCGGTGAATTACGACTTGCCTATCATACTCACCATGCCGCTGAGTTTCTCGTCCAGCATACCGGCTATCTTGTCCAGTTCGGGATTGTTGAAACCGGCCAGCAGGGTGGACGGTGTGATATAGCTGACCACCGTCTGGCCCTTGGCGTTTTCGTAGATGTTGATGCGCACCGGAATGATCTGGCCCGCGCCGGGCTCGGCGGTGAATATTTTTTTGCCCATGGTGGGGTTGCCGACGAAGATCGACTCAGACTTCACCTTAAGGCCGGTCATTTCCAGGATCTTGCCCTGGTGCAGCTCTCCCATGACCATCATGCCGTTGTCGGCCACCATCTTCGTGATCATTTTCAGGACATCGTCCACCGAACCCTTGACCACAGTCTGGTTGATGGCGGGGCCATCGGCGGCCCGGGCGTCGACGGCCGGCAGGACGGCCAAAAGTCCCAGGACGAACAGGACGGTCAGTACAGTGGTCATTCTCTTGGTCGATTTCATTTCTGTTTCCTCCAGTTTGGATTATTGTCAACCGCCGCCGCACTTGGCGAGGGGCGGTAGCTTGTCGCTGTATGAGTGGAGGGGTACGGGATTTTATTACAAAAAATTTCCCGGGTCAGACCGGGAGAAATCGGGCCATTTTTTTTGTAACAAGAGGGTGTTTCAACTCACATACACAAGTTCATCCCGTGATTACTTCACAAAAAAACAAGACGGGGAGCCTTGTTGAAGTAGCCGGGGTCAAAATCCAAAACTCAAGGTCCGGCCGCCGAACCAGGGAGGTTTGGCGGCCGGGCACTTTCTTCAGTTCTCACTCCCGGTCTTTAACCGCGCCGGTCCGCACGTGCAGAATGCCGCCAAGGGGCGATCCCGGTTCGGCAATCGCGGATACCGCCACCCTGGCATCGTTCCCGGGCAGAAGGGGCCGCAATTCCGCGGCGACCATATCGCCCAGGGCCTGGGCCTCGGCATAGGTTCCCGCCGTTACGGTGATGAAGACTGGATCATCGGCCCCCGTTTTCAGGTTTATCCAGCTGGCAGTTTCCAGCAGGAAGGCCGAAGCACCCGGACGAGCCTCTTTCGCCGCGTCCCGCCACTGGTGGCCCGCGATAAGAAATTCCGGCCCTCTATCATGATCCCGGCGGTAGGCCTCGAGTTGGAATCCCTCGCCCACGAAGCGGCGCTTGTTGCCCGCCTTGTCGAATGCCTCCAGGACATAGGAGTAGGTCAAACCCGGCAGGGCCATGGTTCCGTCCTGCTTTCTGCCGTCCCAATCGAGCTTCTGCGGAGGGTTCTTTTTCCCCTCGAACTGGACAACTTCCCGACCGCGGGAGTCGACCACCAGCAGGCTCCAGCGGTGGACGTTCTCCAGGTCGGAGGTGAAGCTGGCCACCGGCCCGGTTTGATAGTCCGTGAGCCAGGGCCGGATCTGGTAAGGGGAACGCAGATGAGAGGATGTCTCCAGCAAAGGAGTCGTCAGGTCCGGTACGGTGCGGTTCAAAACGTCCATGGAGCTGCCCCAGGTCAAGCCGGGAGCTACCGACGGGTCGAGATCGATGATCAGTTCGGGCCGCTCGAACGTGATCTGAACCCGGTTTTC
>CBDUYZ010000275.1:0-3862 GCA_965371575.1 uncultured bacterium | reverse complement strand
CGGTCTGATGGTCCACTTCTCTGGCGGCCCCTAGTCCGCTTTTCCCCTGGTGTTCCTGGTGCCGATCATGCTGGGGGCATACTATCGGGATGCCCGCTGGTCTCTGGCCATCGCGGGCGCCGCGGCCAGCATGGTCGGAGGCGGCCATTTCGGCCTGGCTCTCGGCTGGCTGCTGACCGGCACGGAGACCACCCTGGATTACCTGCAGGGCTGGCCGGTCTTCGTCACCGCCCTGCACATGGCGGTCTTCCTCGTGACCGGAATGATCAGCGGCGGTATGGCCCGACGGCTGGCCCAAAAAAGACAGGAGCAGGCCCGCAGCCATTTCCTGGTGCAGAAGGTCCGGTGCGAGGTGCGCAACATCCTGGACAACATCGAAAGCGGCTTGATCACCGTCAATCGAAAGGGAGGGATCACAAGAGTTAATCCCTCGGCCTGCCGGATCCTCCAAATTGGCCCGCTGCAGTTACTCATGCGCGACATCGGGGAGGCGATGGCCGACGGCATGCAGGAACTGGCGGACATCATCCTGCCGGTGGCCACCGGCGGCGAGGTCGTGATCCGGGGCGAGATCAATATTCACCGACGGGGCGCCAGGATTCCCCTCGGACTGAACGTCAACCACGTCACCACGCCGAAGGGCCGGGTCATCGGCGCCATAACCATCTTCACCGATCTCACCCGGGAAAAGGAGATGAGCGCCCGCATCCGCGAGTCCGATCGCCTGGCGACGATCGGGGAATTGGCGGCGAGCATCGCCCATGAAATTCGCAATCCGCTGGCGAGCATCCGCGGCAGCGTCGAGATCCTGGCGGGGGAGTTGGAGCTGGAGGGCTACCAGAACCAGCTACTGGGCCTCGTGTTGAAAGAGAGCGCCCGGGTAAACACAATCATCAACGATTTCCTGGCCTATTCCAGGATGCCGGCGGCCCACAAATCATGTTTCAGAGGGAGGGATTTCCAGGATCAGATCTCCCTGCAGATTCGCCAGCATGTCGCCGCCGAGGACGGTCGGGTCAGGGTCGTCTGCGAGACAAAGCCGACTGACATGATGATCGTGGCCGACCCTGGCCAGTTGACCCAGATGACCTTGAATCTGGCCATCAACGCCTGCCAGGCCATGGCCTACGATGGTGATCTGCGCATCGGACTGAACCTCGTGGACGGCGGCGACACCTACGAACTGGTGGCCACGGACAACGGGCCGGGCATCCATCCGGACATCCGTGAACATCTGTTCTCGCCCTTCAAGACCACGAAGGAGGGAGGCACTGGTCTGGGCCTGTCCATCGTGGCCCGGATCGCCAGCGCCCACGATGGCAGCGTTCGGGCCGAGGACAACCCCGGCGGCGGCAGCATCTTCCGGGTCCGTTGGCCCCAGGACCGGCATATGCTGGAATCCGGGGGACAGCCGGACGGCGCTGATGAGTCCGCTAGCCCGGCCGCCATGGCAAGCGATCCGCAGCCGACCGGCTGAAAATGACGGAATATTCCCAAGCCTTTCATGCAAAATGCAATGAGGAATGATCAGCCATACGTGCAGGGATGGCCCATTTTTTGGGAAAGAACTCCACTTTTTCGCATTTCGCGTTAAAGCGTTCCGCCACGCTGACGATACCAATTCATACACTGCAACATGCCTCCAGCAACAAGGAGAATTCAATGGCCCCGGGCAGGATCCTGGTCGTTGACGATGAAGAATCGATGTGTCAGTACCTCTCGATTCTTCTGCAGAAAGAAGGCTACGAGGTTACGACGGTGAACTCGGGGGCCCAGGCCCTCCAAGTCATCGAAAATGATCCGGTCGACGTGGTCATGACTGATATACAGATGCCGAAAATGGACGGCATACAACTGCTCAAGGGAATCAAGGGCATCGATCCGACCACCCCGGTGATTATCATGACGGCCTATGCCAGCGAGCAGTCGGCCATCGACGCGGTGAATCTCGGGGCGTTCTCCTACATGCAGAAGCACTGCAAGAACGACGAGATCAAGATGGTCGTTCGCAACGCCCTGGCTCTGCGCAAGGCCAAGACCGAGAACATCCAGCTCAAAAGGGAACTGACTCGCAACAAGCGGCGCAATAACATCATCGGGCAGAGTACCCGCATGCGTTCGGTCTACAAGATGGTGGACAAGATCGCCGCCACCACCGCAACGGTCCTCATCAACGGGGAAAGCGGGACCGGCAAGGAACTGATCGCCCAGTCAATCCACCAGCGCAGTGACCGGGCGGACGGTCCCTTCGTCGCCATCAACTGCGGCGCCATCCCCGAGACCCTGCTTGAAAGCCAGCTCTTCGGACACGTCAAGGGTTCCTTCACGGGTGCGGATCGCAACCATGGCGGTTTCTGCCAGCAGGCCCAGGGTGGGACGATCTTCCTGGACGAGATCGGGGAGACCCCGCACGCGATCCAGGTCAAGCTTCTGCGCATGCTCCAGGAACGGGAAGTGTATCCGGTGGGCAGCAGCAGGCCGGTCAAGGTCGATCTGCGGGTCATCGCGGCGACCAACCTGGATCTGGAGCACGAAGTGGCCGAGGGTAACTTCCGCACCGATCTCTACTACCGGTTGAACGTGATTCCCTTGAACCTGCCCCCTCTGCGCGATCGCGGCGAGGACATTCCCCTGCTGGTGGACCATTTCCTCAAGCGATGCTGTCCGGATGAATACCAGGGCAACCTGGGTTCAATTATGGAGGAAAACGTGCTCACGGCCCTGCAGGGCTATGAATGGCCAGGCAATGTGCGGGAATTGGAGAATGTCATAGAACGCGCAAGCATCATCCGCGATAGCGACCGGATCACCCTCAAGGACATGCCGGTCTTCATCACCAGCGGAGTGGGGTCCGATACTTCGGTCTCCAACCTGGTTGTCGGCGGCCGGACCACTCTCGACGACCTGGAAAAGGTCCACATCCTGGGCGTGCTGGAGGCGACGGGCGGGGCGCGCAAGCAGGCTTCCGAGATCCTGGGCATCAACGCCTCTACCCTTTACCGGAAACTGAAGAAATTCGGTTTGCAGGATTCCGTCTCCGGCCATGACTACGGTGCTGAGGGGGAAAATGAGCAGGTTCCCAGCGAGGAACTGCTTGAGGCCGTCGAATCAGTGATCCGCGAAACCGGAGATCAGGTCAAGGAGCCGACTGGGGTTTAAAAGTGGTCCGGCTTTTGATTCGCATGGTAAATCGCGTAGAAATGTGCATTATGCACGCGATTTGCCGGGGAATTTTTGCCGAGGGACGCAGCGACACATTTGTAAGCGACACAATTGCAGTTGGTTGAGGCTGTAGTTTGATATAGAGGCAAATGGCACGGCCATTGCATCAAGTGAACTGCCGTTGGCAGGTAGAGAGCCGGACAACCCGGCAGCAAGCACCAAGAGGTCTACAGTGCGTGGGCCGAATCGAAGGAGATTGATGTGTTTAATCGTAAGGGATTTACTCTGATTGAGCTGATGATTGTGGTCGTGATTATCGGTATTCTGGCCGCCATCGCCATCCCCAACTTCATCAGCATGCAGGACAGGGCCAAGGAAGCCAAGGTCAAGGGCGCCGCTCACACCTTGCAGCTGGCCGCAGAGGATTTCGCCGTCCGTAACGATGGTATCTACTCGGATGCCGCGCTTGACGTCGGTCCCTTGCTGCCCACCGACCCCCTGGGTGGCAACGCTCTGCAGAACGCCTTCACCGGTAACTACACCGAGCCCCTGTATGCCGGCGCCGCCACTACTCCTGGCCAGGTCGGTATCGTGGCCGTCGTTGATGCTACCATGACCCCTGTTGGTTACACGATCAACGGTTGGGGCAAGGATACGGAGATTATCGTGCTGGTCAACGGCCAGTAGGGACTGTTCCAGC
>CBDUYZ010000274.1:0-3883 GCA_965371575.1 uncultured bacterium | reverse complement strand
GGGACAACACACAGCCATCCCGGGAACTTCCAGCCACATGAAACGATCAGGGGTGTTTCATTTACGTCCCCTGTCATGATACACCACCTGACTTGCCATTTCAAGTCATGCGGCCCGGGGTTACTCGGCCGAGGACACTTCAGCGGCGCCGACGGCGGTGCCGGGTTGGGTAAACTTCCCCTGCGGAATTCCCAGGAACTCGCGCCTCAGGTACTCGTGCATCGCGCGGTCCGGATCCTTCTCGGCAGACGGCAGCAGGAACTGGAATTCCGTCTTGCTGTCCATTGCCAGGATGGAATGGCACAAGGTGCAGTCATATGGGATCGCCAGTCCCACCTCGTCCACCATGTCCCGGTTGTGGCAGCGGAAACAACCGACATCGTTCCTGTGTCCGAGGTGCGAGGGATAGGTGTTCCACCCGACGTTCATGCGGGGGAAATTGTTGCGGGAGTAGATTCCCTGCAGTTCGACGACCATCAGGTCCGCGTCCTGAAGATTGACCGGGGCATCGTGCTGTTCGCGGGAGTAATGACCACGGACAGCGTTTTCGATACCCTTGAGACCTTCGGCCTTGGTGGTTCCGTAGCTGCCCAGCAGGGCTCCTAGCCCAACTTTCTTGGCGAAGGGGAGAGACCGGCTGATCCTGCCGGCGGCCAGGGCCTCGTCGAGGGCCGTTTCCGGGTCCTGATAGATGTGTGTCGGCCGGTTGTGGCAATCGACACAATCCATGGAGCGGACCTCGTCCTTGTCCGTTTCAACCTCGGGGTGTTTACCGGCCTTCCGGTTGGTGTAACGGTGGAATTCGTCGCCGCGTTTGATTTCCACCCACGCCATCGTCAGGCGTTTCTCGTCGGTGGCTCGGTAGCGGACCTCATTGGCCTTTGCGATGTGCCAGTGGATGGTGCCGTGGGCGTCGTCGCCGCCGGACCCGATCTTCAAGGCCAGGGTGGTGTACCGGGGCGTGGACTCCTGGTCGAACTGGAAGGTCTGGAGGGACTTGATACGGTCGCCAAAGAACTTGTCCGGCCAGTGGCATTTCTCGCATGTTTCCCGGGCCGGCCGCAATTGATGAACCGGAGTGGGGATGGGACGTTCGTACAGATCGAAGGTCGCCGAGACAACCTGCCACAAGCCATTGAGTTTGGCGTCCACCAGCGCCCTGGCGCCCTCGCCGACATGGCAGTCGATGCAACGTACACGGGCGTGGGGTGAGTTCTGGTATGCCACCCATTCCGGTTCCATGACCGAATGGCAGGCCGTTCCGCAGAACTTTGGCGAGTCCATGAAGTGGAGCATGCGAGCGCCGCCGATGCCGATGAACAGGATGTTCACCACCGTCAGCAGGGCGATCATGCCCAGCAGGGACGAGCCGACCCGCTTGGCCCGGATCATATCTTCGGGGAATCTCCGGGTGAGCAATTCCGAAGTCGACCTACCGGTGGCACGGCGGAATTGCCACCAACTCAGCGGGAGCAGGATCAGGCCCAGGAGGAACAGTGCCGGCAGGGCCATGTAGCCGATGAGTCCGACGTAGGAATTGGTCAGGATTCCCGCGATCTGCAGCAGCTCGAAGAACACGAAGAGCAGGAAAGCGGAGGTCGTCAAGACGACCCCCGCCGTTCCCGTCCAGTTCGTCATGATGCCGCGGATGAAGAGCTGGAATCGCTTCATCGCTCAGCCTCTTACTTGGTGTTGACCTGGTACATGCCGTTGTACATTTCCTCCATCTTGCCGGACTTGATGTCGGCCTTGATGTCGGCGGTCGGCCGGTTCAGCCAGTTGTGATACGGATCGGCCATCACTTCGTCTATCATCTTGTCCATCTCCGCGTTGTGGAATTTCCGCAACTCGGGGATGTACTTGAAGTAGAAGTGCTGTGCGACCTCGTAGATACCGTGCCACCAGGTGTAGTCCGGACCCATCATGGCGGCCCCGTGGCGTGCGCGGCGTCCCTCGTGGTGCCAAATCTCCCACCAGATCCACTCGTACTTGTTCGAGAAGTTGGCCACGCCTTCGCCCAGCTTGAGTTCCTTGGCCTTCTTGTAGAGGGCCAGGCCCGGCTTGGCGTATTTCTCGTTGTAGAGGTTGACGACGCCGTCGAACTGGGCGTAATGGCCGTCCACGAAGCCGGCGCCGTGGCAGTTGATGCAGACGTCTTTCATGTTGGCCCGCTTCTGCTGCCAGTCGTCCTTGGTCACCGAGATGGGGGGACGCAGGGTCCAGCTGATGCGCCGGCCCACATCGTGGGTGATGGGCTGCTTGGGCGTGGCCGACATGTGGCAGGTGGCGCAGGTGGGGGCCTCGAAATAATCCACGCCGACGACCCAACGGTCAGCGTCGAGGTTCATCTCGTCCTCGTGGGTGTAAAAAGTGTTGCCGTGCTTGGACTCCTCGTAGACTTCCTTCTGGGGATGGTCGGGGCCCAGGTGGCACTTGGAGCAAGCTTCGGGCTGACGGGCCTGCTTGGTGCTGAAGGCATGGCGGGTATGGCAGGCCGTGCAGGAGCCCTTGCTGCCGTCGGGGTTGATCCGGCCGATGCCACTGTTGGGCCAGCTCAAACGATCCAGCTTGTTCGGGCTGTTCGGATCGATTTTGACCTTGCTGCCGTGGCAACTCTCGCAGCCGGCAATGGCCACGGGGGCGCCGCCGGCGGCGTGGGCCAGGTAGGCGTCGATGGAGTCGAGGATTTCCCCGGCATGGGCGTGGTAGCTGTCGTTGACCTGCTGGGCTTCCTTTTCATGGCACTCGCCGCAGTCCATGGGTGTGACCAGGATGGCGATCAGGGTGCCTTCATGCATGAAGCCGTCGGCATCGCCATCATTTGCCTGGTGGCAGTCCAGGCAGGTCACGTTGTGCTTGGCGTGCTCGCTCTTGTACCACTGGTTGTACAAACCAAGGGATTTTTCCTTGTGGCAGGTCATGCACTTGCCGGCCGCCGTGCCTTCGGCGGACACCGCGGCGCCGGCCAGGAGGATGGCCACGGCACAGGTGGCGATCATAATTCGTTTCATCGTCGGGCTCCTTGTCCTGGAAATGGGCCGGTACGGCTTTCTGAAATCGATGTGGGTATTGTGGGGTATCCCCTGAGCGGGGACAATGGTTTTGATTTGGGCGTGTGTATTTCCGCGCTTCGGTTTTGTTGAAAAATTTCAGATACGCTGCGGAGGGATCGGTCATTCGAGTCTTGAAACGGGGGAGTAACCGAGATGAGACCCCCGGGCTGGCATTGCCGACCGACGTCCTCTATTCTCATGACATGGATTTCCTGAGTCATGGTGAATATGTTCTTTTCCGCACGGCCCTTGCCTGCCTGAGGCCGTTGCCCTACCGGTGGTCGACCGCCATCTTGCGCCGGACCGCACGGGTGGTCGGGCCGCTCCTGGGAGTGCGCCGCGAAGTGGTTACGACTCAACTAGGTGCGGTATTTCCCGATATGTCCGCCGCGGAACTTGCAGGCTTGGCGGGCAGGGTGTACGATCATCTGGGCCTTACAGCGGCGGAGGTGCTTTGCGCCGATCCGGATGCCCTTTTTCACACAGTGGGCATTGCTCCCGGCTGGGACGTGCTTGATCGGGCCCTGTCCCGGGGACGGGGCGCCATAGCCGTCACCGGGCACATCGGAAATTTCGAGTTGGGCGGAAGGGTTCTCGCCCGGCGTTTTCCGTTGCTGGATGTGGTCAAAACCCAGCGGAACGCTCCTTTCGACCGCTTTCTTCGGGAACAACGCCTGCGGTACGGAATCCGGACCGTGCCGGTGGAACGGTCCGGACGGGCCGTCCTTGCTCATTTGCGGGGAGGCGGTCTGGTCACATTGCTGATGGACCAGGATGCCGGCAAGACCGGTTACGTGACGAATTTTCTGGGTCTGCCGGCCTCCACCTGG
>CBDUYZ010000273.1:0-3896 GCA_965371575.1 uncultured bacterium | reverse complement strand
GTCGCCAAGGCCAGTTGGTAAAGAGAACCAGGAGCTAATGCAATGAGCATGACAGATCCCATTGCGGATATGTTGACACGCATCCGGAACGCCATCCAGGCGGGACACCGGAGAGTTGAAATTCCCGCTTCCAACCAGAAGCGGGAGATGGCCCATTTGCTGAAGAAGCAGGGGTACATCGACAAGATCGAGGAAATCGACAACAACACCCAGGGCACGCTGCGCCTGTTCCTGAAGTACTACGCGCGGGATGGGCAGAGGGTCGGCGTCATCGAGGGGATCCGGCGCGTCAGTCGTCCCGGCCGCCGGATATTCGCCGGCAAGGACAACATCCCCAAGGTGTGCGGCGGGTATGGCATCTCCATCCTGTCGACAAACCAGGGCATTCTCACCGGGCACCAGTGCCGGATGAGGGGCGTCGGCGGCGAAGTGCTGTGCGAGGTCTGGTAGTCATCACGCTGGTTAAGCCAGAATTGCGGAGGAATTGAAATGTCGCGCATTGGCAAGACCCCGATCCCCATCCCCTCCGGGGTGACCGTCAAGATCGATGGGACCACCTCGGTGGTAAAGGGGCCCAAGGGTGAGCACAAGCAGCACATCCCCGAAGGTTTGACCTTCGAGGAGAAGGATGGACAGCTGATCATCACCCGGGCGGATGACACCAAACCGGTCCGGTCCAAGCACGGACTGGTGCGAGCGCTGATCGCCAACCAGGTCCGCGGTGTCACTGAAGGGTTCGAGAAGAAGCTTGAGATCATCGGGGTGGGTTACCGGGCCGCCGTCAAGGGCAAGGTGCTGGATCTGCAGCTGCAGTTCAGCCATCCGGTGGAATACCCGATTCCCGCTGACATCACGATCACCTGTTCCGACGCGACCCACATCACGGTCGCCGGTATCGACAAACAGCGGGTGGGACAGGTTGCCGCGGAGATCCGCTCCTACCGGAAGCCTGAGCCCTACAAGGGCAAGGGGATCCGGTACGTCGGTGAATACGTGGTCAGAAAGGCCGGCAAGACGGCTGGCAAGTAAGCAGGACCGTCTGGTCGAGAGGTGAACCAAAATGAGTGATATCAACAAGAAACGGCGCCAGGCCAGGCTGAAACGGAAGGTCAGCATCCGCAAGAAGCTGTCCGGCACCGCCGAGCGGCCCCGGGTGGCCGTCAACCGTAGCCACAAGTACATCTACGCCCAGGTTGTCGACGATGACGCCGGCAGCACCCTGCTTTCCTGCGACAGCAGAAGTGCCGCCGCGGTGGAGGCCCCCGAAGGCGTAGCCGGCAAATGTGCGATTGCCTACGGCGTGGGTCGGACCATCGCCGACCTGGCCAAGGAGAAAGGGATCGCCATGATGGTCTTCGACCGTAGCGGCTATCTCTATCACGGGCGTGTTGCCGCCCTGGCCCGAGGGCTCAGGGACGGCGGAATCGAAGTCTAGACCTTTTCGGCCAAGGCCGGCAAGCGAGACAGGAGCAATTCAGATGGCGGAATTCGCAAATCAGAGACCTAGCGGACCTGGCGGACCTGGCGGACCAGGCGGACCGGGTGGACGTGGACGGGGACCCGGCGGGCCGGGCGGACGCGGGCGCGGACCCGGTGGACCTGGCGGACGTGGCCGTGGACCGGGAGGCCCCGGCGGCCGCAGACCCGGCGGCCCGGATCAGGCCTCGGACATGCACGAGAACGTGATCAACATCAACCGGGTGGCCAAGGTGGTCAAGGGCGGGCGGCGCTTCAGTTTCAGCGCCATCGTCACCGTCGGTGACGGCAAGGGCAAGGTCGGCGTGGCGATGGGCAAGGCCAACGAGATCGCCGATGCCATTCGTAAAGGCAGCGAAGCCGCCCGGACGGCCCAGATCTCCGTGCCCATGCTCAAGGACACCATCCCCTACAAGGTGATCGGCCGTTTCGGCGCCAGCCGGGTTCTTCTCAAGCCGGCCTCCCCCGGTACGGGTGTCATCGCCGCCGGCGGGGTGCGCGCCATCCTCGAGGCCGCGGGTGTGAAGAACATCCTGACCAAGCAGCTCGGGTCGCGGAACCCGAACAACGTGGTCAAGGCCACCATGGACGGACTCAAGCAACTGCGGACCGTCGATCAGTTCGCCGCCAAACGCGGTCTGACCGTGCCAGAGGTCCTGGGCCTGGAAAAGAAGGTGACCGAGACTGTCGAAACCGTCGAGATCGTCGAGGCCGACGCGGTGGCCGAGGAACCCGAGACCGAGAACAAGGAGTCACAGGACAATGAGTGACGCCAAGCTGAAAATCACCCAGGTGCGCAGCCTGATCGGCAGGCCCCCGAAGCACCGCCGCATCATGGAGTCCCTGGGGTTTAAACGCCATCAATCCTCAGTGATCCATAACGATACCCCCGCGATCCGCGGTATGGTGTTCAAGGTGCAGCATCTCGTGAACGTGGAAGAGGTGAAGTAGTCATGCTCAAATTGAACAACATCGGCGCGCCCAAGGGGGCCAGCCGCGACAAGAAGCGGCGCGGTCGCGGCCCCGGATCCGGCACCGGCAAGACCGGCGGCCGGGGGCACAAGGGCCAGAAGGCCCGGTCCGGCGGCGGCATCCCGCCCTGGTTCGAAGGCGGCCAGATGCCACTGAACCGGCGGCTTCCCAAGCGAGGATTCACCAACATCTTCAAGAAGCATTTCCAGTTGGTGAACCTGGAAGCCCTGGACGCCAAGTTCGAGGCGGGAGCCAAGATCAACGGCGAGGTCCTGGCTGAAGCCGGCCTGGTCAAGTATGCCGACCGGCCGGTGAAGCTGCTGGGCCGGGGCAAGGTGGAGAAATCGTTCCAGATCGAGGTCGCCAAGGCCAGCAAGACGGCCGTCGCCGCGGTTGAGACCGCCGGCGGTTCCGTCACCGTATCCGGCTGACCAGGCATGGGCAACTTGAAGGCAAAGGAAGCTCTGCTTTGAATATTTCCGGCAGTTACCAAAGCATGTTCCGCATCCCGGAACTCAAGCGACGGATTCTGTTCACGGCCATGATCCTGTTGATCTACCGGCTGGGCGGGCACGTTCCCACACCCGGCATCAACAGGGTCGCCCTGTCCGCGTTCTTCGATTCCCAGACCGGTTCGCTGATGGGTCTGTACGATATGTTCTCCGGCGGCAACCTGAGTAACGCCACCATTTTCGCTCTGGGTATCATGCCCTACATCAGCGCCTCGATCATCTTCCAGCTCCTGCAGGCGGTGGTGCCGTACTTCGAGAAACTGGCCAAGGAAGGCGAGGCGGGCCGCAAGAAGATCACCCAGTACACCCGCTATGGTACCGTGTTCCTGGCCCTGATCCAGTCCTTCGGCATGGCTGCCGGCCTGGAGCAGATGTCCGGCGGTATCGTCACCCAACCGGGCATAGCCTTCAAACTGCTGACCTGCATCACCTTGACCGCGGGCACGGTCTTCGTCATGTGGTTGGGCGAGCAGATCACCGACCGGGGTATCGGGAACGGCATCTCGCTGATCATCTTCATCGGGATCGTGGCCCGCTATCCGACCGACATCCTGAACACCGGCCAGCAGCTGGCCAGCGGCGACATGCACATCCTCAAGGCGCTCCTGGTCGGCGCCTTCATGCTGTTTGTGATCGGCGGGATCATCGCCATCACCCAGGGCCAGAGGAAAATTCCGGTTCAGTACGCCAAGAAGATAGTGGGACGTCGGGTCTACGGCGGTGCCAATACCCATATCCCCCTGAAGGTCAACACAGCCGGCGTGATTCCCATCATCTTCGCCCAGTCCATCATCATGTTTCCGGGTACCTTGGGCACCATCTTTCCGGACATGGGATTCTTTACGACGCTGAGCATGCTGTTCCGGCCGCCCCACCCGGTCTACGTGGTGATTTACTCGGCCCTGATCATCCTGTTCGCCTACTTCTACACCGCGG
>CBDUYZ010000272.1:0-3906 GCA_965371575.1 uncultured bacterium | reverse complement strand
GTGGACTCGGAAACGGCAGTGGGATATGTCTAAACGCTGCTTGCAGATAGCGGTCAAACCTCCCAAGACAGCGGACCCCGGTCAACGGCTGCCCAAGGCGCTGGCCAGGCGCACGAAAGGTGAGCTGATTGACGTTCTCGTGGAATTGGCCAGAGATGATCGCGCAGTTCTCCGGCGGCTTGCGGCACGCTTCGAACTGCAGGCTCCGCCCAAAGAACTCTTGGTGATGACCCGTCAAGCGATTGCTGACGCCACCGCCTTCGACGAGCGGGACGCCAATTACAACTTCAGCTACGACGACGAAGCATACCGTGAAGTGTGTCCTTCCGGTAAGCGTGTATGACGCGATTTGAGCGGTCCGGTATCGTCAGCGGTCGACCGATGGTGGTCTGGAGGACGGCTGATGAGATCCAGAGAAACACACACGCTCCCGGCTCGGCTCGAGGCGGGTCGGCGGCGTTTTGAACGTTGGCGTCGGACCCGTGAAGGTCGCTCGCGCATTCCGGATCCACTGTGGAACTCGGCGGTGAAGCTCTCTGCAACGTACGGGATTCACCGAACCGCCAAGACGCTGCGACTCAATCCTGACTCGCTCAAGAAACATGTGGCATCTACAAACGGTAACGGCTCGGGCGGGCAGGGGAAATCCCGACAGAAGGCAGCCGGGCAGGAGGCAGCCACGGCTTTCGTTGAGTTGGTGCCTCCTGAAGGTGCTTGCCCTCCTGAATGCATCCTCGAACTGGAGGATCCTCACGGGGCGAAGATGCGGATCCAAGTCAAGGGCAAGCCAATCCCGGATGTGGTGACGGCGGTCAGCAGGGTCTTCTTGAGCAGATAGCCATGATTCAGGTCACGCCCCAGATGCGCATCCTGGTGGCCGTCGAGCCCGCAGACTTCCGCAAGGGAATCGACGGCTTGGCCCGGCTGTGCAAGGAGGAATTGAAACGCGACCCGTTTTGCGGCTGGGTGTTTGTGTTCCGCAATCGACGGGCCACAGCTGTAAAGGTCTTGGCTTATGATGGACAAGGATTTTGGCTAAGCCATAAGCGTTTATCGCGCGGGCGGTTCCGCTGGTGGCCGGTGAGTAAGACAGGTGCGGGCAAGACCCTGGAGGCGCACCAGCTGCACGTCCTCCTGTCGGCGGGTGATCCCGACGCGGCGCAGGCACCGGCGGCATGGCGGCGAGTCAACGCAGCATCTTGAGAGCGAATGAAAAAAATCGGCATTCGGGCTTGCGTTCTACTTTTGACCCTGCTACGCTGCGGCCATGGACGTGCTGCGGTACCGAGGCCGGGTTGTCACCGATGTCGATGTCGCCTTCATCCGCCGGTTGATCGCGGCGCATCCGAGAGCCACCCGACGGGCACTGTCACTCAGACTCTGCGAGGCCTGGAACTGGGTCCAGCCCAACGGCGTTCTGCGGGACATGGTCTGTCGCGGATTGCTACTGGCGTTGCACCGCGCCAGCCACATCGAGCTGCCGCCGGCGCGGAAGTCCAATCCTCTGGGGCCGCAGCGTCGGACACCTTCGCGTACGACGCTCCGCTACAATCCCATCGAGGGGCGGCTATCCGACATCCTTCCGCTTACCATCACTCAGGTGCGGCGCACCGGTGATGAATCGTTGTTCGACAGTCTGCTTCAGACCCACCACTATCTGGGCTACACGCAGCCCGTCGGCGAACACCTGAAGTATTTGATCTTAGCAGACCGTGTTCCGGTAGCGTGTATGGCGTGGTCCTCGGCGCCGCGGCACCTGGGCCCAAGAGACCGCTTCATCGGTTGGTCACCCGAGGTTCGCCGGAAGAACATCCGCTTCATTGCCTACAACCTCCGCTTCCTGATCCCGCCGTGGGTCGAGGTCCCTCATCTGGCTTCCCACATTCTGGGCCGCATGGCTCGGGCGTTGCCGCGGGACTGGGAGCGGATCTACAGTCATCCGGTCTACTTCCTGGAGACCTTCGTCGACCCCCAGAGATTCAAAGGCACCTGTTACCGCGCCGCCAACTGGGTGGTTCTGGGTCGCACCACGGGCCGGGGAAAGGACGACCTGACCCACCGGCCCAATCGGCCCATCAAAGAGGTGCTGGGTTACCCACTCTCGAAGCGTTTTCGAGAACGACTGTGCCACACAGCATGAAGAAAACCATACCCATTGAGAAGATTGCCATGAAAGAACTGGAATCCATTCTGCAACGCGCCCAGACGGCCCCGCTTGACGAAAAGGACTGCGCAAAGCTCAAGGCGGTGTTCGAATCCTACATTCACCTAACGGACATGGTCGAGGACAAGCAAATGACGATCAAGCGCCTGCGGCAGATGCTCTTCGGCGCCAGTACCGAGAAGACCAGCGATGTGATCAAGGAGGAGGAAGACGAGCCCGAATCGCCGTCGGCGACGAACGAGAATTCGCGCGCCCCGCCGTCGAAGACGGACGAAGAGGACTCGGAGATGCAACGCAAAGGGCACGGCCGCAACGGCGCCGACGCTTATCACGGCGCCGAGAAGATCCGGGTGCCTCACGAATCACTCCAGCCAGGGGATTTGTGTCCGGAATGCAAGGAGGGCAAAGTCTACGAGATGAAGAAACCCGGCGTGCTGATTCGGATCGTGGGCCAGGCGCCCGTCCACGCCAGGGTCTATAAGCTCCAGAAGCTGCGCTGCAACCTCTGCCAAGAGATCTTCACAGCCCAAACGCCCGAGGATGTGGGCTCGGAGAAGTACGACGCGACGTCGGCGAGCATGATCGCCTTGTTGAAGTACGGAAGCGGGTTACCGTTCAATCGATTGGAAGGCCTGCAGGGGAACCTGGGCATTCCTCTGCCGGCCTCGACCCAGTGGGACATTGTCCGCGACACCGCCAAGATGATCGAGCCGGTCTACGAGGAGTTGATCCGCCAGGCCGCCCAGGGGGAGGTGTTGTATAATGACGATACCACGATGAAGATCCTGGAACTGATGGGGAAGCGGGCTAAAGTCAAAGCCCTTGCCGAGGGCGAGAGCGGGGAGGCACCCGAGCGCGCGAAGAACGCGCCCAAGCGCAAGGGGGTGTTCACCTCGGGCATCGTGTCCACCAGCGAGGGGCGTACGATCGCGTTGTTCTTCACGGGGCGCCGGCACGCCGGGGAGAACTTGGGCGAGGTCTTGGCCCACAGAGCCTCGGAGCTAGGTGCGCCGATCCAGATGTGCGACGCCCTGTCGCGTAATGTGCCCAAGGAATTCGAGACCATCCTGAGTAACTGCCTGTCCCACAGCCGGCGCCAGTTTGTCGATGTGGTGGAGAACTTCCCCGACGAGTGTCGCCACGTGCTTTTGACCCTGAGGGACGTCTACAAGCATGACGCCATCGCGCAGAACCAGGACCTGACGCCCGAAGAGCGCCTCCGCTTCCACCAAGCTAAGAGCGGCCCGCTGATGGACGACCTCGAGGAGTGGCTAACCAGGCAGCTCGAGGACCACCTGGTGGAGCCGAACTCCGGTCTCGGCGAGGCTATTACCTATATGCTCAAGTACTGGGACAAGCTGACGCTCTTCTTGCGTAAGCCTGGGGCTCCGCTGGACAATAATATCTGCGAGCGAATTCTGAAGCGGGCGATTCTTCACCGTAAGAATGCGATGTTCTACATGAGCGAGAACGGCGCTCGCGTGGGCGATCTATTCATGAGCCTGATCCACTCCTGCCAGCTTTGCGGCGTCAATCCCTTCGATTACCTGACCGAGCTACAGAAGCACGCGGCGGAACTCTCCTCCGATCCCGCGACGTGGATGCCCTGGAACTACCGGGACGAATGGAGGAGGCGAAACGTGGACACGGAAACGGCAGTGGGATATGTCTAAACGCAGCTTGAAGAAAGCGGTCAAACCTCCCAAGACAGCGGACCCCGGTCAACGGCTGCCCAAGGCGCT
>CBDUYZ010000271.1:0-3929 GCA_965371575.1 uncultured bacterium | reverse complement strand
CAGCCACCACCACAGTGGCCGGAACAGCGCCAGTCAAGGCGCTACGCGCCATGCCAGGCGCACAAAAAAAAAGCCGGCGGAGATCCGCCGGCTTCATCCTGCGATCTATATTGGCTCAGAAGGGCAGCCGAACCTTGGCGGGGCCCGCAGCCACCGTCCCGATCTCGGTCGCGTCGAGGCCCTCCACCTGCGTCAGGTCCGCCTCCTTCGCGGTGATCATTACCATGCCGATGCCCATGTTGAAGACCCGGTACATCTCACGGTCATTCACCCCGCCCTTGTCCGCGATGAGCCGGAAGACCGGCAGAGGCTTCCACGTCGAAGGATCGACCTGGACGCATAATCCTTCAGGAACCACCCGGGGAATGTTGTCGTAGAAACCTCCACCGGTGATGTGGGCCAGGCCGTGGACGGCCGGCCTCCCCCAGGCAGACCACACGGCGCGCAGGTCGTTCAGGTAGCTGCGATGCACTGCCCGCAGGGCGTCCCCCACCGATTCCCCGCCCAGTGCGCCGGGTTTGTCGGTGAGCGCGTATCCGGCCTTGTCCAACAGGACGGCCCTGGCCAGGGAATATCCGTTGGTGTGGAGTCCGGTGCTGGGCAATCCCCAGACGCGGTCGCCGGATTTGATTCTGCTGCCGTCTATGACATCCTCTTCGCGCACCCGTCCCACTATGGTACCGGCCAGATCAAACTCCCCCGCTCCGTAGACCCCGGGCATCTCCGCAGTCTCACCGCCGAGCAGGACGCAGCCGTTTTCCCGGCAGCCGCGGGCGAAACCCGCGATGATTTCGGGTAGGATCTCCTCCTCCAACCGGGAAGTCGCGAAATAATCCAGGAAAAAGAGGGGTTCGGCGCCCTGGACCAGGATGTCGTCCACGCAGTGGTTCACCAGGTCCTGGCCCACGGTGTCGTAACGGCCGGCCAACCGGGCGACCATGACCTTGGTGCCGACGCCGTCGACGCTGGCCACCAGCAGGGGCTCTCCTGCAGCGGGCTGGAAGAGTCCTCCGAAGGCTCCGAGTTCGCTCCGGACCCTGTGGTCCCAGGTGGACCGGACAGCCTTCTTGCTGCGGGCCAGGGCGCGCGTGGCAGCCTCGATGTTCACACCGCTGTCGGCGTATTTCATGTATTTCCTCCCGAGGGCAGACCGGCAGGGCCGGGTACAGGGAAACGTCTCGTAAAACGGGGTGACGATCATCCTCGCCCGTGTCAGATGATAAGAGTCGGAAGAGGCAGGTTCAAGGAAAGCCGGACATCACCGGGAACGGAAAATCCTCAACTCTCCGCGGCGGACGACTTGAGGGGATACAGCGACAGACGGCGGTTCAGAGCGTCCAAAACTGCATGGACCACGGCCTGCTGGCGATTGTGGCGCGTGGAGCAGGTCCCGAACAGGGTATCGCTGATCCGGCCTTCGACCAGATCCACCGCAGTCGTGACGACGGTCTGTCCGCCCAATTGCACGATGCGAACCTCGACGAGATGGAGCAGCACCGGTTCGGTCAGCAATTCGGTGACGGCGTCCAGGGCGGCCCGGGCCACCAGATGGACATCGCTGTCGGCATGGTTGGGTCCTTCGCGTGTCCCCCGGGCTTCGACCTCTCCGGCCCGAAGCTGGACTTCCGCGCGGACCCCCATATCGCTGACCAGAACCCCTACCCCGCCGCAGGTGATCCGGGGGGTCAGGCCTTCGGCGACCAGGACGGCGGGAATGGGCTCAGGAGCCGGCTCAGGAGTGGCGCTCTTGCCGGGCAACGGCGGGGTCCCCGCTGCGGCGCCCGGGTTTTCATTCCCCGTCGCGGCGCCGATAGCTTCCTCTCCCTCTCCGGGGCCGGGAGGGTGAAATGTAACTCCGGCGGGACCGGGAACACCGCCATCCGCGGTCTCGGCAATGGCGGCAGGAGCCGGAGCGGAAGAAACGTCACCGGAGTTGCCCACGATCTGGACGACTCCGATCTTCTTGTAGTAGACATCCATCTCCAGGCGGGCCTTCAGCAGGCTTTCCACGTCCCTGACAATGTAGCGGGGTTCTCGTTCCGTACCCGCCACCACGTGCACTCCGGCGATCTCTCCCGCCGGATCCAGGTCGATTTTGCACTGCAGAACGCCTTTGATCTGGCAAATCCAGCGCTGGGCGTCGGTAACCCAGACATCCCGCTCGTTGGGTTCCAACTCCAAGATCCTCTCCCATGGAAAAATATGTTTCCCCTGATTTCAGGGCAGGAACTGACGCATCGCGGTATATTACCACACCCTAATTAATCAAACAACTGGTACTTTAAATCTGACGACTATTCATGGATTTTGGCCGAATGGTCATAAAGGGAATGATGTCCCCGCCCTGGCGTCCGGTTCGACGTCGCCCTCAGGCGACCATCATGTCTTTCAGGATGGTCATGCGGTCCGCATACGCTGCTTCATCGATCCTGAGCAAGCCCTCCACGTTAAAGCCCTCGGGGCAGAAACTGGCTGTCACGGTACCGTCGAGCATGGCCTGCCGAAAAACCGCGTCCCCGGAGGTCCTGTCGGCCCCGGCTTCGGCCAGGCTGCCCATGAAGCCGCCCGCGAAACAGTCACCGGCTCCCGTGGGGTCGACCACGTCGTCCAAGATGATGGCCGGCACCGCCAGCACCGAGTCGGTCCCGAAGAACAGGGCTCCGTGTTCACCCTTCTTGACGATGACCCGCGTCGGTCCCATGTCCCGAATGGCTGCTGCGGCGTGGGCGAGACTTCGTTTGCCGGTCAGCTGGCGGGCTTCGCTGTCGTTGACCAGCAGGACATCCACACGCGCCAGGATGGCCCGCAGATCGTCAGGGGTGGTTTCGATCCACAGATTCATCGTGTCCAGGGCCACCAGCCGGGGCTCGTCCATTTCGTCCAGCACGTGGGCTTGCAGGGCGGGATGAATGTTGGCCAGGAACAGGTATTCCGAGTTCTTCCACTCCGGGGGAATTTCGGGTTGAAAATCGGCGAACACCCCCAGTTCGGTGGCCAGTGTGTCCCGTTCGATCATGTCGTCATGGTAGCGACCAGACCAGTGAAAGCTTTTTCCGGCGACACGTTTGATGCCCGAGACGTCGGCGCCGCACCGGGCCAGAAGATCAAGGTCTTCCTGCAGGAAATCGTCACCGACCACCCCCACGCAACGGACGGCGCCCCTGCCCCTGGTGGCAATGGAAAAGAAACTGGCGCTGCCCCCGAGTTGGCGTTCCCGCTTCTCACGGGTTGTCTCCACGGTGTCATAAGCTACGGACCCGACGACGACGATCGACATTTCAGACCTTCTCTCCCATTTGTTCAGGCGCTTCCACCCCGATCAGGTCAAGCACCGATCGCAGGACATGCCGTGTCATCAGGCTCAAATGGAGTCTGGCCAGGGTTGTGTCCCGGTCCTCGCCCAGGATGTGGCACTGGTGGTAGAATTGATGGAACAGGCCGGCCACCTCGTGGATGTAACCCGTCAGGCGGTGGGGCTCACGTGCGTGCGCGGCCGAAACGATCACCTTGGGCAACCGGATCAGCTCCCGTACCAGATTCCATTCCGACTCCTCGGTCAGCTTCCCGAGTGATTCGGCAGTGATCTTCCCGGGATCGATCCCCTCCACCGCGGCGTTGCGAAGCACCGAACAGATGCGCGCGTGGGCCATCTGGACGTAGAACACCGGGTTCTCGTTGGACTGTTCCTTGGCCAGGTCCAGATCGAAATCCAGATGGCTGTTCGGTTTGCGGCTCAGAAAAATGTACTTCGCCACATCGGCCCCCACCTCGTCGATGAGGGCATCCATGGTCACGAACTGGCCCGCCCGCTTGGACATCTTGATCGGACGGCCGCCTTCCAGGAATGTCACCTGCTGGAGGATCTGCACCTCGAGCCAGTCCCGCGGGACCCCCAGGGCCTCCATCGCCCCCTGCATGCGCTGGATATA
>CBDUYZ010000270.1:0-3929 GCA_965371575.1 uncultured bacterium | reverse complement strand
TTTGGGGATGTAGCTCAGCTGGGAGAGCGCCTCGTTCGCAACGAGGAGGTCGGCGGTTCGAGCCCGCTCATCTCCACCATCACTTTGGGGCTTCCCTTGCGGGAGCTCGGCGATATGATGGGTCAGGCCCGGCGTGACGCCGGAGCACTAACTCCGTCAGGACTGGAAAGTAGCAGCGGTACGTTCCCTGCGACGTGTGCGCCGCCAGCCTGGCCCACCTTTATCGCAACCCGCAGACTTGTTCGGCTCGCCAACCGCACAATTTCCAGGAAGTTTCCGGAAAACATGGTCGGATCCGGCCCGATCATGTGATAGATTTCGGAACAGCAATGTTCCCGGCGAAGCGCGGCACCGCCGTCATTCAACACGTCTCATCAAGAGCGGAGCAGCATGTCCTACCAGGCCCTTGCCCGCAAGTACCGCCCGGAAACCTTCGACCAGGTAGTGGGACAGACCCACGTGACCGGTACGCTGCGGGCCGCCCTGCGCAAAGATAAGCTCAGTCATGCCTATCTGTTCTCAGGTCCCCGCGGCTGCGGAAAAACCACCGTGGCCCGCCTGCTGGCCAAGGCCATCAACTGCCTGGAGAATCGCCAGGGCGATCCCTGCGGTACATGCGAAACCTGCCTGGCCATAGCCCGGGGCAACTACCTGGATGTCCTGGAAATCGACGCGGCCAGCAACACGGGCGTCGACAATATCCGCGAACTGCGGGACATGGCCCAGTATTCGCCGAGCGAAGGCAGCAGCCGGGTCTTCATCATCGACGAAGTGCACATGCTTTCCAAGGGAGCCTTCAACGCCCTGTTGAAAATTCTCGAGGAACCTCCTGACCGGGTTTTCTTCTTCTTCGCCACCACTGAGCCCAACAAGATTCCGCGGACCATCCTGAGCAGGTGTCAGCGGTTCGACTTCCGGTTGTTGAGCCGTGACGAACTGGCCGGCCGGCTGAGTGAGATCGCCGTGGCCGAAGGTGTGACCCTGGAAGAATCTGGGCTGCGGTTGCTGGTGTCGCTGGCCGAAGGCAGCGTGCGGGACGGCCTGAGCCTTCTTGACCAGGTGGCTGCCGGGGCGGACGGGGTCATCGACGAGGCGGTCGTGGTGGCCGCCTTCGGGCTGGTCCGTTCCGAGCTGTTCATCGAACTGAACGAGGCGATCGTGACCCGTGATTCGGCCCGAGCCCTGCGGGTGGTTGCTGATCTGGCCGCCGCCGGCCAGAGCCTCGACGCCTTTGCGCGGGGGGTGGTGGCCAATTTCCGCAACCTGATGATCCTGAAAATCGATCCAGACCTCGCGGCCATGGTCGATCTTCCGCCCGACCAGGTGGAAACCCTGGTGGCCCAGGCCGCGCAGTTCCAGGAACAGGATCTGCTGGCCCTGATCGGCCGTGCAAGTCACCACTTCGAGAAGACGCACCGCAGCACGCAGCCGCGGATCCTGCTGGAGGCTTCGCTCGTGGAGTACTGCCGGTTCGAATCCAGGGTGCTCCTGGCGGATTTGGCCCGGCGTCTTGAAGCTTGCGACGGGGATGCCGGCGGGGGTGGGGTGTCCCGTGACGACAAGGGTCCAGCGCATAGGGGCCCAGCGCCCAAGGGTCGGGCGCCCAAGGGACCGACCCGCAGAGCGTCCGCCCGTCCGGCGCGGCAGGAAACTGCGTGCGACCTGACGGCCGCCGACGCGGCTGTTCCTGGCTGGATGGGGCTGATCGACCAGCTGATGAAGCAGAATCCACGGCTGGGATCATGCCTGATGAACGGGCTGCCCCATCTGGACGAGGAAGGGAACCGGCTGACGGTCTCGTTCGCCGAGGACAAGAAGTTCCAGGTCACCAGTATCGCAGCCGAGTGCTCGACCATCGAAAAACAGATCAATGCCCTGTGGGGACGCTCGATCAAGGTCGAACTGGTGCTGGGCAAGCAGGGCCAGGCTGATGCAGTGAAGGAGGAGATCCGGCAGGAAGTGGCGCCCACCCACCGGGAAGAACTCGACAAGGCCTGTCGACAGGACAAGTCCCTGGGCGACCTGGTGGACATGATGGGTGGACAGCCCCTGCCCGACAGTGAACGTGAGCGCTGGGATCCACCCGGCGAGTGAATGGATTAACCTGGATTTTTATCACCGCGTGGCGCGGGCATGTGACGAACTGGCCCCTGGTCCGTCTGAACCGAGATGAAGAGGATCCGCTGCGGGGCGGCGGAACCCGGGAGGAAAAATGGACATCAACAAACTGATGAAGCAGGCCCAGCAGATGCAGGCCATGATGGCCAAGGCCCAGGGAGAGTTGGAGAGCAAGGAAGTCGCCGCCGAAGTGGGCGGGGGGCAGGTAAAGGTCGTGATGAACGGCAAGCACCGCCTCAAGAGTATCGAGATCGCTCCCGAAGCCCTCGATCCGGACGACCTCGATTTTCTGCAGGATCTGATCGTCGCCGCCGTGAACGAAGGCGCCAAGAATGTCGACGACATGGTGGAAAAGGAAATGGGCTCCGTGACGGGCGGTATGAACCTGCCCGGCCTGAATATTCCAGGCATGGGCTGACCATGACCAGGGATTTCGGCAGCGGCGATGGCGGGGAATTCCAGTCACCCGCCCTGGAACGGCTGGTCAAGAGTTTGAGCCGTCTGCCCGGCCTGGGGCGGAAGTCCTCCACCCGGCTGGCTTTGCATCTGGTGGGCTGCGACGAGGCGGACGGGCCGGCGGAGGAACTCGTAGCCGCCGTCACCGAGGCCAGGCGTCAGGTGATCAACTGTTCGTGTTGCGGGGCCATCACCGAAGCGGATCCCTGCCGGATCTGCAGATCCGAACGCCGGGACAAGACCCAGATCTGTATCGTCGCCTCTCCTGTCGACATCCTGCCTTTCGAAAAGGCCGGCTTCTACCGGGGTCGCTACTTCGTGCTGGGCGGACTGCTGTCGCCCCTGGACGGGGTTAGGGCGGAGAATCTCCATTTCGACCGCCTGGGTGCCCGCCTCGTGCAGGATGGTGTGTCCGAGGTGATCATCGCCCTGGACGCCAGTGTGGAGGGGGAGACCACCGCGCTGTATCTGCAGCGGCTGTTCGCTGACCGGGATCTCCGGTTGACGCGTTTGGCCACGGGGATTCCCGTCGGCGGCACCCTGGCCTACATCGACGAGGTGACGCTCCAGCGGGCCTTCCAGTTCCGTCGGTCCTTCTGAGCCTCCCTTGCGCCAGCAGTCCGAATATCATCAATTTATTGAAATTCACGGTTAAGTGGGCCTCCACTGGGACGATACCCTTGGAGAGAAAGTACTACGTACGCCAAACGTCCAACGCCGGCCTGGCCGGCAGGAGATCGTTTCATGGTCAGAGCCGAATGGGCCATATTCGAAGAAGATTACTGGGCCATTAACAATGTCCTGGAAGACCTGCTTAAGAGCAGTCGTGCGGGATTCGTCATGCTGATCGATCGGACCGGTCAATTGGTCAGTCAGTGCGGACCCGATGTCGACTTCGATCTGGTCAGTTTTGCTTCCCTCTGCGCAGCCGATTTCGAGGCCAATTACCAGCTCGCCAAGTTGATCGGGGAGAAGGACTTCAGCACCCTGTTCCATCAGGGGGCCCAGGACAGCATGTACCTCGGCAAGATCGCCAAGGGCGTGGTCCTGGTGGTCCTGTTCAACAAGAGCACGACCCTGGGACTGGTCAGGCTGCGCGTGAAGAGGGCGATGGAGGAACTCGATTCCATCATCGAGAACCTCTACGAAAAACTGGAATACCGCAACGAGGAATACGATGAGATAGATGAATCGTTCACCGTGGAAGTGGAAGCTGAGATTGACAGTCTGTTCGCTGACTGAAGTCGGGGGACCGCCCCCGCCATCGGTAGGGCAAAAGGGGTAGAGCCGTGTCGCTGATCAATTATTCGTCCCGGGAGATCAACTGCAAGGTCGTTTATTACGGCCCCGGTCTC
>CBDUYZ010000269.1:0-3943 GCA_965371575.1 uncultured bacterium | reverse complement strand
GCACCGGCTCTGGTGGTTAAACTTACCACGCCCTCATCCCGAACCCCACCCCCGTCTTGGGATACCAGCCACAATCCTGTTGATAAGCCGTGGACAAGCCGGGGATGACTCCCCTGTAATCAGGGAAAAAACCGTGGACAAACCTGAAATACAGTGGAAAACCCCTCGCCAGGAAGAGATAATCCAGCCTTACACAGTCGCACAGCCTTTGCCGACAGCGGCCCGGTTATCCACAGGGGCTGGGGATACCCTCCATCGCGTCAAGAAAGGGAGCCGCCCAGACCGGGTTATTCATGAATCACCGTAGCGAGGGTATGTATGATAAGATTTGACCGTGCCCTCGAAAGGTTTTGGGACAGAGGCGTACCGGTAGGTACGTTGAGGGAGCAAAACCGAGACGGTGCTGTCAAATCTTATCATACGAAGCCGTAGTAGGTGATTCATGAATAATCCGGTCTAAGCCCATGTCCCCCTCCGACGCACACAGCGAGGCGCTTGCCAGGATCCTGGCCTCCGAACGACCGGTCCGCGCTTGGGAAACCGGCAGCCAATTACCCTGGCACGAGCCCGCCTTCAGCCGCCGGATGCTGGATGTCCACCTGGACCCGTCAACCCACATGGCCAGCCGCAGCGGCGATGTCATCGCCAGGCACCTTGACTGGTTGACCGCCCAGCTGGCGCCTATCGCCGGGCAAGGCGGCCACATTCTGGATGTTGGGTGCGGCCCCGGGCTGTATTGCCACGGCCTGGCCCGGCGGGGCCACAGGGCCACGGGATTCGATTTTTCCCCGGCGCCTTTGACCTGGGCACGGACCACCGCCGAGGCCGAAAACCTGGACTGCCGGTTCCTGGACATCGATCTGACCCGGTTGCCAGCCGATTTCCCAGCACAGGTCGGTCCTGTCGACGCCGTCACCTTCTGGTTCGGCGAATTTCATTCCTTTGCGCCGGAGGTCGCGACGAAATTCCTGCCCCGGCTGGCCGCCTGCCTCAAACCGGGCGGCCTGTTCATCCTCGAGTACCAGCCCTGGGACATTTTCGTCAAGGAAGACAGCAGCGAGTGGTCCGCACTCGAAAAATCGGTGTTATGCGACGAACCCCACCTGTGGCTGCAGGAATTCCACTGGGACGAGACCGCGCGCACGGAGGTTCATGTCCACTGGATCATTGAAAAGGAATCGGGTAACCTGACGCGGTACATCCAGTGCCATCAGGGTTGGCCGGATGACGAACTCGTAGCGCTGCTGGCCGGCGCCGGCCTGGTGGATCCGGTCTTTCATGCGCCGGTGACCGGGATCGACGAGCAATTAGAATTCCCGCTTCTCGTGACACGAAAGGCTGCCGCCGGAACCAGTAAGGAATGATGGCCATTTCTTTTTCCACCACACATTTTCCCGGCGCGGCCGGCCATGCGTAACCCGCGCCGGCTGGTGCCGTTCCTGCTGGGCATCATCATCTTTGTGGCCTTCACCCTGGCCCCGGAACTGCCAGGGACGATCGACCCTTCGGGCCGTCTGGTTCCCTTGACCCACGAGGGCAAGGCAGCTCTGGGCCTGTTCCTGCTGGCTGGCATCTGGTGGATCTTCGAGGTGGTCCCCGTCGGGGTGACCGCCATCGCCATCGGGGTGATCCAGTCGTTCTGGACGATCCGCGACACCCGCATCGCCTTGACCGATTTCATGGACCCCTCGGTGTGGTTCATCTTCGGCTCGCTCCTGATCGGCGCGGCCTTCGCCAGGACGGGTCTGACCCGCCGGCTGGCTTTCCTGATGCTGACGAGAATCCCCGAGAAGACCCCGATCATCTATCTCGGCGTGTTCGGCATGACCGCGTGTCTGACCCTGTTCATGGCCCACACGGCCGTGGCGGCCGCCGTCTTCCCGTTGTTGCTGATCATCCACAACCTCTACGAACCCACCGGACGGCCCACCCGCTTCGGCAAGGGGCTGTTCATCGGCATGGCCTGGACCGCCGGCGCGGGCAGCATCATCACGCTGCTGGGCGCGGCCCGCGGGGCGGTGGCGATCGGCTTCTTCCGGGAACTGACCGGTCAGCAGATTTCCTTCTTCACGATCACCCACTTCATGCTTCCGCTGGGCGTGGTGATGGTCCTGCTGCTGTGGGTCTACGTGACGTTGGTGTTCCCGCCGGAACGGAAAGAGCTGCCGGGGCTGCGGGACAAGGCCAGGAGCAAGTACAAAAGTCTCGGCCCGGTGACCCCCAAGGAGATCGCCACCTTGCTGATCGTGCTCGCGATGGTCACCGTATTGACCCTGCGCAGCTTCGTGCCCGCGCTGGAGCCGGTCCACAAGAGTGCGGTCATCCTCACGGCGGGCATGTTGTTCTTCATGACCAACATCCTGTCCCTGAAGGATCTGGAAGCCGTGCCCTGGAACATCGTGCTGCTGTTCGGCGGCGCCATGAGCATCGGCTTCTGCCTCTGGCAGACCGGCGCGGCGGAGTGGATGGCCATCGGTTGGCTGTCGCTGCTGCACGAGGCGCCCTGGCTGGTATTCATCATGGGCGTGACGTTCTTCGTAATGATCATGACCAACTTCATCATGAACGTGGCGGCCATCGCCATCACCCTGCCGGTGGCCCTGGTAATGGCGCCCTATGTCGGAATCGAGCCGGAGGTCGTCATGTTCGCCTCCCTGGCGGCCGCCGGCATGCCCTTCATGCTGCTGGTCGGCGCGGCGCCCAACGCCATCGCCTTCGAAAGTCACCAGTTCCGGGCAAAGGAATTCTTCCTCTACGGGATTCCCGCCAGTGTGATCCTGCTCGTGGTGATCGGATTGTTCGTCTGGAAGATCTGGCCGTGGATGGGAATGCCGGTCCTGCTCTGACAGCCGTTCAGGGCGAGCCGGACATCTCAGCTATCCCCCTCGTTCAGGGCGTCCACCAAAGCACGCAACTTGCGCACGTCATTCCAGGTTTCCCGCTTCCAACCGGGGTTCCGGAGCAGGGCCGCGGGATGATACGTGGCAATCACCGGAATGCCCTCGTAGAAGTGCACCGTTTCCCGCAGACGTTTCAGCGAGGCGCTCGTGCCCAGCATGGTCTGGGCGGCCACCCGCCCCAGACAACAGATGACACGGGGATTGATAATGGCCAACTGGCGCTTCAGATGGTGTTCACAGGCGGTCACCTCCCCGGGCTGGGGATCCCGGTTGTTCGGCGGCCGGCACTTCAGGATGTTGCAGATGAACACTTCGTCCCGCCCGTAGCCGATGGCAGCCATGATCTTGGTCAACAATTTTCCGCTGCGGCCCACGAAAGGCTCGCCCTGCAGATCCTCGTCCCGGCCGGGGGCTTCGCCGATGAAGACGACCTCGGCGTCCGGATTGCCCGCACCGAACACCGTCGAATGCCTCCCTTGATGCAGGGAACAGGCGGTGCAGGGCAGGACCTCGTCCCGCAAGGAGGCCAGGGCCGTTGTCTTTTCCGCGGATGATAGCTCGGCTTGCAGGCGCGAGGGCTGGCATTCGATCAGGGGCAGGGTCTGGGCCACGAACTGAGTGCAGATTTCCAGGTAAGGATCGTCGTGGTCGGCTTTCGTCTCGGCCACGGAAGCGGAACCTTCATCAAGGTACCACTCCATCCCGGCGGATTCGTTCTGCCTGACCCAGGTCAGTAGATCTCCGAGGATGCTTTGCCGGCTGCTTTGCCGGTCGTCGCGGTCGGTACTCATGGGACTGCTGATTCTATCCCCCGGTTTCCTGGTCAGCCCGGGCCAATTGTTGCAGGATCTCCCCCGCCAGGGCTTCTTTCGGCAGGGATGCGCTTTCCCAGATGATACCACCGACACCGATCAAGGTGACCTGATGATTTTCGGAGCCGAAGCCCGAACCGCAGGAGATGGGATTGTTGGCCAGGATATAATCCATACCCTTGGCCTCCCGCTTGACCGAGGCCCGGCCGACCATGTCGTCGGTTTCCAGGG
>CBDUYZ010000268.1:0-3944 GCA_965371575.1 uncultured bacterium | reverse complement strand
CGCCGGCAACGCCCCTACGCAGAGCATTAGCTCCTGCTTCTCCTTACCAACTGGCCTTGGTGACACCCGGGATGTCACCCTGAAGGGCGAGTTGCCGGAAACAGATACGGCACATGCCGAACTTCCTGATGAATCCCCGGGGCCGACCGCAACGGCGACACCGGTTGTAAGCCCTTACCTTGAACTTGGGCTTCCTACCTGCCTTGGCTATCAAAGCTTTCCTGGCCACAGATCAATCCTCCTTAGCGCCTGAACGGCATTCCCAAGAGGCGCAATAGTTCGCGTCCTTCTTCGTCATTCTTGGCCGAGGTCACGATGGTCACGTTCATGCCCCTGGGCTCATCGATCTTGTCGTACTCGATCTCCGGAAAGATGAGCTGGTCCTTCAGACCCAGCGTGAAGTCGCCCCGGCCGCTCAACTTGGTGGAAACGCCGCGGAAATCCCTGATGCGGGGCAGCGCCACGTTTATGAAGCGGTCCAGGAACTCCCACATCCGCAGGTCGCGAAGCGTGACCCTCGCGCCGATGTCCATGCCTTCCCGAAGCTTGAAGTTCGAGATGGATTTGCGGGCCTTGGTCTTGACGGCCTTCTGACCGGTGATGGTCTCGAGTTCCACCACGGCGTTTTCCAGGATCTTGGGATTCGTCGGGGCCTTGCCCAGTCCCATGTTGATCACGACCTTCACCGGTTTCGGTATCTGCATGGAGCTCGTATAGGCGAACTTCTCCCGCAGGGTCGCGACCACTTCCTGTTCGAATTTTTCCTTCATGCGGGGCTTAACAGCAGCCATTGTTCATTCCTTCCGGCAACGCGGCACTTGTCCGTGCCTCGCAGCATGCCAGCATCTAGTCGTTCAACATCTCGCCGCTTTGCTTGCTCACGCGCGCGCGGCTGCCATCAGACAGGACATCCTTGCCGATGCGGGTCGGTTTGCCCGTGTTGGGGCAGACCAGCATGACGTTGGAGGCGTTGATCGGGCCCTCCTTTTCGATGATCCCACCCTGGGGAACATCCTTGCTGGCCTTGGTGTGGCGCTTGATCATGTTGATCTTCTCGACGATAATCGTGTCCGAGGTGGGAAAGACCTTCAGGATCTTGCCCTCCTTGCCCTTGTCGTTGCCCGAGATCACACGGACCATGTCGTTCTTGCGGATTCGCATTACAGGACCTCCGGCGCGAGAGATACGATCTTCATGAACTTTTTCTCGCGCAGCTCACGGGCCACCGGACCGAAGATGCGGGTGCCGATGGGCTCCAATGTGTCCTCGGAGAGGAGTACCGCGGCATTGTCGCCGAACCGGATGTAGGAACCGTCCCGGCGGCCGATTTCCTTCCTGGTCCGGACGACCACGCACTTGACGACCTGGCCCTTCTTGACGTTTCCGTTCGGAATGGCCGATTTCACGGCGGCGACGATGATGTCGCCAACCCGGGCGTAACGCCTGCGTGATCCGCCCAGGACACGGAAACATTCGACGATCTTGGCCCCCGAATTGTCCGCAACGGTCAATCTTGTTGATTCCTGAATCATTGCTTCATTCCTTTAGGCCTTACTTGGCTTTTTCCAGGATCTCGGAGACCCGCCAACGCTTGGTCTTTGAGAGGGGGCGGCAGGCCATGACCTTCACCACGTCGCCTTCCCTGCATTCGTTTTCCGCATCGTGAGCCACGAGTTTGGCGGTTCGCGTAATGATCCTCTTATAGAGAGGATGCGGGAACCGGCGACTGATCTTAACGACCACGGTCTGGTCCATCTTCGAGGACACGACCTGGCCGATCCGGACGGCTCTCAGGTTTCGTTCGGTATTGCCCATCATTACTTCTCCCTGGCACCGGGGACCTTTCCTCCGGGCCGTCGGCCGCCGCTCTAGCGCGCGGCTTTCTTCTCGGTGATTATGGTCTTGATAACCGCAATTTCCCGCCGCGCCGTACGCACCCGCAGGGGGTTGTCCACAACTTGCATGTTGACCTGAATCTTCAGGTTCATCAGATCTTCAGATTTCTCCCGCTCCAGGGTTTCGAGTTCCTCGAGGGGCAGATCCCGTAATTCGCTGGCTTTTTTCATCACTAATCTCCCGACCGGCTGACAATGCGGGTCCTGAACGGCAGTTTGGCGGCGCCGAGGTCCAGGGCCTTCTTGGCCAGGTCAACATCGACCCCGTTGATCTCGAACAGGATCCGCCCCGGTCTGACCACGGCCACCCAGTACTCCGGAGCGCCCTTGCCCTTGCCCATCCGGGTTTCGGCGGGTTTCATGGTGATGGGCTTGTCCGGAAAGACCCTGATCCAGACCTGACCCACACGCTTCATGGTGCGGGTAATAGCGATACGAGTGGCTTCGATCTGGCGGCTGGAGATCCAGCCGGCGCTGGTAGCCATCAGGCCGTAGTCGCCAAAGGAGATGGTGGAACCGCGACGGGCGATACCCCGGTTTCGGCCCTTGTGCATCTTCCTGAACTTGGTGCGCTTCGGCATCAACATGTTACGTCGTCCTCTTTGTTTGGAGCGCTAGGTGCGCTGCTCGACCACCTGCTTGCGCAGTTGCTCTTTGAACTCGCTGGGAAAGATCTCGCCCTTGCAGATCCAGACCTTGACTCCGATTGCTCCGTACTGTGTCCGCGCGGTCGAGGTTCCGTAGTCGATGTCCGCACGCAGCGTATGCAATGGCACACTGCCGTCGTGGTAGGTCTCGATGCGGGCCATTTCCGCTCCGCCCAAGCGACCTGCGCAACGGATCTTGATGCCCTTGGCACCCATCCGCATGGCCGTGGCGATGGATTTCTTCATGGCCCGACGGAAGGCGACCCGGCCCTCGAGCTGGGCGGCGATGTGTTCGGCGACCAGGGGAGCGCTCAATTCGGGCTTCTTGACCTCGTCCACGTCCAGCTTGACGTTCTTGCCGATCATCTTCTGCAGCTCGGCGCGAAGCTGGTCCGCCTTGGTTCCCTTCTTGCCGATCACCACGCCGGGCCGACTGGTGGCCACGATGATGATCACCTTGTCGCGGAACCGCTTGATTTTGACCGACTCCACCCCGGCGTTGCCGACCCGCGCCATCACGTATTTACGTATGAGGAGATCCTCGTGCAACCAGTCGGCAAAGTTCTTTTCGTTGAACCAGCTGGAGTTCCATTCCTTGACGATTCCCAACCGGAACCCGATCGGATGTGTCTTCTGACCCATGGTCTTCCTTCCTTTGACCGCCCTCATTGACCGGGGAGGGCTCTATCCATTTCCAGACGGGCTGTTCAGCCCTGCAAAACTAACGGTCGCCGCGCGCATCAAACAGCTGCTTCGACGATGACCTTGATATGACTCGTCCGCTTGTTGATGCGGAACGCCCGGCCCTGGGCCCGAGGACGGATCCTCTTGAGCGTGGGACCTTCATCGATCCGAATCTCCTTGATGAAGATGTCGGAGTTCGTCATGGCAACCTGACCATCGTTAATGAACTGAACGTTCGCGGTGGCCGACAGCACGGCCTTGCGCAGGATCGGCGAGGCCTTTTTCGGTGTCAGGGCGAGAATGCCCATGGCTTCATCCACGTTCTTGCCCCGGATCAGGTCAGCCACGATTCGGGCCTTGCGGGGTGAAACCCGGACAAAACGGGAGACGGATCGTGCCTCCATCTGTACAACCTCCGGTTACGACTTCTTGCTGGTGTGGCCGCGGTAGGTCCGCGTCGGGGCGAACTCGCCGAGTTTGTGGCCCACCATGTTTTCCTGAATGTACACGGGCATGAACTGCCGGCCGTTGTGCACGGCGATTGTGTGGCCCAGGAACTCCGGAACGATCGTCGAGCGCCGCGACCAGGTCTTGACGACACGCTTTTCGTTCTTGCTGTTCAAAGCTTCGACCTTGGTCAGGAGGGAAGCCTCGATGAACGGGCCCTTCTTGATTGATCTCGCCATGTCCTGTAAATCCTCCGGTTCTACTTATTCTT
>CBDUYZ010000267.1:0-3956 GCA_965371575.1 uncultured bacterium | reverse complement strand
GACCTTGGCCCTGGGCTTCGGATATAGATGGAACTAGACCGACTCGTCTTGATTTTTTGGGACGAAGGGCCGCCACATCGTGTGGCGGCCCTTCTCGGTTTCCGGACCCCTCCGCCATCCATGGCTCCAGGGTCCTCCAAACGCCCAAAAATCAAGGCGTGTCATGCTAGTTCCATTTATACCCGAAGCCAAGAGCAAGAGTTTGCTTGAACTGTCCGGACTTCCGGATGGCCTGGTGCACCGGCCCAGTGTTGACCAGAACGTTGTTATCGTCCACGACCGGACCAACGGTGTTGTCGTACTTGTCGTAGACCCAGCGCACATACAGTTTCACCGAGATCACCTTGGTGATGTTGGCGGTGAAAGTGTTTTCGAAGTCCACGTCGACTGTGGTCGTATAGCTGGCAATATCCTCGGGCAATGGATTATCAATCGGATTCCCATCCGCATCCTGGACTATGAACCCGTCCTCGAATGTGCTCTTGCCCGAATAGACAAAGGGCAGGATGAAGGAAAGCTTGGATTCCCAGTCCACCCGGCCATCCAGTGCACCCACACGATATTCGGTGATCCATTCGGCGGCCGCCTCATAGGTGGCCTCCCGTCCAATCTCCGATTCGGGTGTCTCATCGAAGTAATATTTGCGGCTGTTCTGAATCAGGGCCACACCCACCCTGGTCATCAAAGTGCGTTCATCTCCCTTGAAGAAGGTCCGTGAAATACCCACCGCTTCCTTGAAGGACAGGGGGTTGAAGGTCAGGGCTCTCTCCTGCAAATCGGTCAGGTCCTCGAACATTGACTGGAACCTGAAAGACACGTAGGGATCCCAATGTTTGCCGACAGTCCAGCGGAACATCGAATCGAGGTCGATGATATCGTCCGTCTTGTCCGGCCTTTTCCAGTACAACTCACCGTTTTCGTTCCGTTCCTGACTGTGGGTCTGACCGTAGGCCAGTTTCAGGATGTTCCTCCAGTTGGTCTTCTCGGAATACTGTTTTTCCAGCCTCGCGCTGAACTGGCCGTTCCAGACCGCGGAACCCTTGTCCCCGCCGTTCCAATTGTTGGAATAGGCGCTTTGCAGGATGTTGAGGCTGATATCTATTTCCTTCTGCCAGACCCCGATCGGAGGACCTTCTTCGGCCTCGTCCTGGGCCGCGGCCACCCCAATCAAGCCCGTCAACAGAACCAGGGCCAGCAACCCGACCACCCATCGTTTCGCATCAAACATGGACCATCTCCTTGTGAGTTCCCGGCAATCAAGCTTCCGTCTTTTCCAGGTGTACTACCGTCTGCGGGTAGGGAATATCGATGCCGTTGGCGTCGAAGGATTCCTTCACTGCCTTGTGCATATCCAGGTAGACGCCCCAGTAATCCCCGGATTTGACCCAGGGCCGGAAAATGATGTTCACACTCGAATCGGCCAGTTCGCTCACGGCGATGGTCGTTTCGGGGTCGTCCATGACCCGGCTGTCGTTCTTGGCCAGATCGGCCAGAATCTGCATGGCCTTGTTGTGGTCCGACCCGTAACCGATGCCCATGACCATGTCCACCCGGCGGGTGTCGTAACCGCTGAAATTCTTGATGGTGTCCCCGAAGAGGGCCCCGTTGGGCACGGTGATCTTGACGTTGTCGGGCGTACAAAGGGTCGTTGAGAAGATGGCGATCTCAACCACCTTGCCCTTGACCCCCGCGGCTTCGATGACGTCCCCGGCCTTGAACGGCCGGAACAGCAGGAGCATCACACCGGAGGAAAAATTGCCCAGCGTGCCCTGCATGGCCATGCCGACCGCGAAACCAGCAGCACCGAGAAGCGCCACGAAACTGGCGGTCTGAACCCCGAAGCGGCCGACCACGGCGATGACCGTGAAGGCCATGATGGCGAAGTAGATCAGGCTGCCGAGGAAGCCCGTCAGACTGGCATCCACATCCCGGCTGGTCATGACCTTCTCGATACCTCTGCGGAAGGCGCCCGCGATGAGCCGGCCCACCAGCAGGATGACGATGGCGCCCAGAATCTTGATCCCCATGTCGGGTCCGTTGTCCTTCAGGTAATCAAGGAGGTTCATCCACATGGTTGGATCGGTCACGGAATCGACGGCGGCGGCGGCCTGCTGGCCTGTTTCGGCCTGACCCAGGAATGTCAGCATGGGGTTCCCCTTGGAAAAGGTAAGCGAAAAAGGAGCCTCGGTTCCCGGCGAACGATCACACGAAACCATCTGCCCCGGCATGTCTGTGAATGGGAAAATATTAGCCGGCCGGTCTATCCAGTCAATTTATATCTTGTTTGAGGACAGAAGATTCCATCAAACAATGAGGGTTTCATTACTTACGGATTTCCGGCGATGACCACGTCGATACGCCGGTTCATGGCCCGTCCTTCAGGGGCGCTGTTCAGGGCTATGGGCTTGTCGGGTCCGAACCCTTCCGTGGCGAGACTACCCTCGTCGCGGCCGAGTTTCTGTTCAAGCAACCTGGCGACCGTCTCGGCGCGGCGGCGCGACAGTCTCAGGTTGGCCTCGTGGCTCCCAGTGTCGTCGGTATGGCCTTCCACGCGAACCTCGGCGGCGGGAAACGTCTGGATCGCGGCGACGATCTTGTCCACCAGGGCATCCTGTCCTGGTTTCAGGGATGAACTGCCCACGCCGAAGGAGATACCGTAGACCTGCATGACCACCTCGCCCCCGGGCATGAGCAGGATCTCCCCTTCCTCGGCCGTGAACGACGAGCGGATCCCGGCGATGGCCGCATCGCGCTCCTGTTTCTTCGTGAGCACGGATTCGGCGGCGGAACGGTCGGCCTCGGCGACTCCGACACGCAACTCGGTCTCCCACAGCTGGCGGCGCAGCGAACTGATCTCCACCTGCAGGGCGGTGATCAACGATTCCTGGGCCGCGGCCCGGCCGCCCACCGCTTCGGTGAACCGGCGGTTGGTCACAGTCAGGGAATCGACCAGGATCTGTCGCTGAAGATTCTCTGTATTCAGCTTGCCGATGATATCCTGCGCCAGGTCCGTCCCGCTCAGCACGGGATCCATCCGGACCCCGTACAGGATTCCGATCTCTCCCAGTGCCTGGTCGAAGCGGCCCAGAAGGGCCTCCATGCCGCTTTTACGACCACGCATGTCCTCGATGAACGCGGCGGCGTTGACCATACGCCTGGCCTCGGTTTCCAGAGCGGCCCATTGCTCTTCGCTGACCCCGTTTTTTTCGGCCTCGTCGAGGCGGGAATCCAGGCTCCACCAGGCATGGGGAAGTTGTCCCTTGGCGCCCAGTTTCTTGGCTTGCCGCATCAATTCGCGGATGGCCGGCGCGGATTCGTTTTCGACCTCCTGGGCAAGGGCGGATCCGTAGCCATACCCACCCGGGCGTTCGGCTGGAGAGAGAATAGCCAAGGCCAGCAAACACGATGCGGCCAGGAACAGGACTTTTATCTGCAGCTTCAAGATCAATCCTCCAACTGTCTTTGGGAATCGAGCAATGCGTCCGGTAAACCCTCCCTCCCGGCAGCCTCGCTTCTTTTCCTCCGGACGACCTCGAGGGACGCCTCCACGACTTCCCCATCAAAGATCCGGGCCATGCAATTGTAAAGAATGCATTTTTCCCCCAGGCAGTTCCGCCGGGACGGACAGGCCACCTGCGGGACGAGAACCCGACTTAGGGACCCGCGTGGTCCCCAGCGATCCGGACTCATGGTGACCACCGGCGGAAACAGGCCGACGGTTGCGCAACCCACCGCCGCGGCCATGTGCAGGGGACCGGTCGAGGGGCCGATGAAAAGGTCCCCGGCGGCCAGGACTCCCATGAATTCCCGCAGCGAGAACCGGTCCAACAGAAGATCGATTCCCCCGTCGAGGTGGCGGGCCACCGCCGCAACCATGGCGCTGTCCGCGGCCGAACCGGTCATGAACACGCGCCACCCCGGCTGACGGGCCAGGGTCTGGGCGACCCCGGCAAAGC